>DAISKM010000013.1:0-10926 GCA_036820945.1 Pseudolabrys sp. | reverse complement strand
GGATGAAGTCATCATAGGCGCTCGCGCCGATATCGCGTCCGCGTGCAGACACGATGCCGGCAGTGACGGTGCCTCCGAGGCCGAATGGGTTGCCGACAGCAAGAACCCAATCGCCGATGCGCGGCGTCTTCTCGGATAGCTTCACGTACGGGAAGGGTCCGTCTTCGACCTTGATCAGTGCCAGATCCGTACGCGGGTCGGTGCCAATCACCTTGGCTTTGTGCATCTTACCGTCGTCGGTGGTAACCTGAACGCTCTCCGCTTTTTCGACGACATGGTTGTTAGTCACAGCATAACCATCTGCCGAAATGATGAAGCCGGAACCCTGACCGGTAACAAAGTTGCGGCCACGCCCTCGCGGCATGCCCTCGGAGTCATTGGGAACATCAGGCATTCCAAAACGGCGAAAAAAGTCGCGCAATCCCGGAGGAACGTCGCCGCTGCCGAGACCGCTAGTTTGCGCGCCGCCGTCGACTTTGACCCGCACGGAGATCACTGCAGGTTTGACTTTCTCGACAATGTCGGCGAATCCGACCGGCGCCTGCACCGTGCGGGCCTGTTCGGAAAGATTCTGCGCAATCGCGGCGGGATAGGTGCCTTTGAAATTGAGGTCCGGCGAAGCGATGAACGCTGCCACACCGAGACTGGCAATGGTGGTGGCGAGAAGGACCAACCGGCGACCATTGAGCACGCGCGGCTTCTTGGCGTTGTCAGGAGCGGAAATGACGCTCGGCTTCATCAGCAGATCTCCATCGCATTCTCTGGCGCGCAAGCGCGCGGTTTCAAACCATAAGATGGTGCGACCAGCCTTACGGGGTCCTGTCGGCAGGATTAAACTTTTGTAAGATTCGGAATCGGGAACGTTTTGAAATTCTCAAGACCGTTCAAGGCCTGGGAAGGTCGCCATCGACCAAAGTCGAAAGCCTGCGCTCCTCGTCCTGGCTGAGTGCTTCGGTTCCAGACGTCGTTGGCCTTTGTCGACGACCTTTGATCATCAGGCCAACAAGCCCCGCAATCAGTGCCGCAGGCGGCAATCCCCATAAAAGCATCGTGCGCCATTCGAGTGGCGGCCTTAGCAGCACGAAATTCCCATAACGGGATACCAAAAAATCGAGCACCTGCTGGTCGGTGTCGCCTTGGGTCAACCGCTCGCGCACAAGAAGACGCAGGTCGCGGGCCAATGGCGCCTCCGAGTCATCGATTGACTGGTTCTGGCAGACCATGCATCGCAACTCGCGCGACAAATTGCGCGCCCGACTCTCCAGGGCAGGATCTTTAAGGATCTCGTCGGGCTGGACGGCTTGCGAGGGTCCTGACGCGAGGAGCCCGACAATGAGAACTATGAATGCGCGGCGCCACATGCCCTACTCTGCTGGCTGCATCATTGGTTTCGTTGCTGGCTTAGGGATGCCAATTCGAAGCCTGCGATCCGACAACGAAAGCGCAGCACCAAAAGCCATGACCACCGCGCCCAGCCAGATCAAAAGCACCAGTGGCTTATGATAAAGCCTGACGGAGATTGAGCCATCGCCATTGACGTCGCCAAGTGACAGATACAGTTGGCTGAACCCTCGCGTCAGTAACGCTGCCTCTGTCGTTGTAGTCGCGCGGGCCGCGAAACTGCGTTTGGACGGTTCCATGGTGCCGATCGGAACTCCCCCCTCACGCACAGTAAATCTCGCAGCGGATTCGCGATAGTTTGGTCCGGTGCGTTGAACAAGGCCTTCGAACGCCAATTCATATCCGGAAAGCGACACGGTTTGCTTTGGCTTGATCGACACGATGAGTTCGCTCGCCCACGTGCTCACACCCACTATCCCGAGCAATGTGACCGCAATCCCGAAATGCGCCAGCGCCGTGCCCCAAACAGAGCGGGGCAAACCGATCGCGCGCTGCCATGTCGCCAACAATGGCACGCGAAACAGTCCGATCCGTTCAGCGATATCCGTCAGCGCTCCGATCATTATGAAAAAGGCCAGGCCGATGCCTAATGGTGCCAAGACTGATCTTCCGCCTTCCACAATGAATGTCAGCGCTACGACAACAATGGCAACGCCAAACGCAGCGAACAGGCGTTGTGCAACGCCAAGAATGTCGCCTCGTTTCCAGGCCATAAGAGGGCCGAACGGCATTACAATCAGCAGCGGAACAAAGAGCGGCGCAAAGGTGAGATTGAAAAACGGTGCACCGACGGAAATCTTTTCGCCGGTGAGCGCGTCGAGCGCTAAAGGGTAAAGTGTGCCGACGAAAACAGTCAGACAGGCGGTCGTCAGAAAAAGATTGTTGAACACGAGCGCACCCTCACGAGAAATCGGGGCAAACAAACCTCCTTGCTTGAGCGTCGGCGCGCGCCACGCAAATAGGATCAAACCGCCACCGATGAACAGCATCAGAATGGCCAGAATGAAGACGCCACGTGCGGGATCATTGGCAAAAGTATGCACCGACGTGAGGACGCCTGATCGAACCAGGAAGGTGCCTATCAACGAAAGCGAGAATGCGAGTATGGCGAGAAGAATGGTCCAGATCTTCAGCGCGCTCCGCTTCTCCATCACCACGGCCGAATGCAAAAGAGCCGTGCCGACAAGCCACGGCATCAGCGAGGCATTCTCTACAGGGTCCCAGAACCAGATCCCGCCCCAGCCGAGTTCGTAATAAGCCCAATACGAGCCCATCGCGATGCCGATGGTGAGAAACATCCAGGCTGCCAGCGTCCACGGCCGAACCCAGCGCGCCCAAGCAGCATCGATGCGCCCTTCGATCAGCGCAGCTATTGCAAACGAAAACGCAATCGAGAACCCGACATAACCGAGGTAGAGCAGCGGTGGATGGATAGCCAGGCCGATGTCCTGGAGAATCGGATTAAGGTCACGCCCCTCGAATGGCGGCTGTGACAGCCGCACGAAAGGATTGGATGTAAACAGAATGAACAAATAGAACGCGCAAGCGATCCATGATTGCGCCGCAAGCACATGTGCTTTCAGCACGGAAGGCAAGTTCGTGCCGAAACTGCCGACAAGCGCGCCGAAGAACGACAGTATCAGCACCCACAAAAGCATAGATCCTTCGTGGTTTCCCCATACGCTGGTGATTTTGTAGATCAGTGGCATCGTCGAGTGCGAGTTTTCGTAAACCGTCGCAACCGAAAAATCCGATGTCACATAGCAGGCGATCAATGCCAGGAAGGCGAGCCCAACGAACACGAATTGCATAATCGCGGTCGAGGCAGCAAGCTGCATCAAGGAGGAATCATTGGTGCGCGCGCCCACAACCGGCGCACCCGCCTGGATCAGTCCAAGCGCAAGCGCCAGCACCAAAGCATAATGCCCCAGTTCCGGAATCATTTCGTGGTACTCCCCGCGTCTTTGGCTTCACCCTCCTGCCATCGTCCGCTTTTTTTCAGCGCATCTACAACCTCGCGCGGCATATATCGCTCATCATGCTTGGCAAGCACCGTATCGGCGGCAAGCATTCCGCCAGGTTCGAGTTTACCTTCCGCCACAACCCCTTGTCCTTCGCGAAAGAGATCCGGAACGATGCCTCGATAGTGCACCGGGATGTCGGTCTTTCCGTCGGTCACCGAAAAGCGCACCAGCAGATTGTCGCCGCGTTCCACGCTCCCTGGCTTCACCAATCCGCCAATCCTCATACGAGTGCCGGGTACGACACGTTTTTCGGCAACGTCGGTAGGCGAATTGAAGAACACGATGGAATCGCGCAATGCGCCGAGTACCAGCGCCGAGGCGATTGCAAGCACACCCAAGCTTGTGCCGATCAGAACCAGTCGTCGTTGCTTGCGGGTCATTCCGTCTCGTTCAACCTTCAAGCCCCAGACTCTTGATCATATCTTCGATCCGACGGAGCTTATCGGGATCATTGGCGAGTGCCCGCCTGGCATCGGTGGCGGCTGCGTGCGCTTTGTCCCGTTCGCCGAGCACCATATAAGCGCGCAACAGCCGTTGCCAGCCATCAACGTCGTTTCCATTCTCCTTCAGCTGATCCGCGAGGCGGGCGACCATGCCGCGGATCATTTCTCCCCGATCCTTTTCGCTCATGGCGCGAGCAGCGGCAACGTCTTCGCTACTTGGCCCGGGAGGCGAAGCTATGGGTTGATCGTCTCCTACGCGCGCAAGTGCGTCGCGTACGACCGACAACCAGGGCGCGTCAGCCGGCGCTTTGCTGATCATATCGCGCCAGATAGCGGTCGCCTGCGCGCGATCGCCGTCCTGCTCAGCGGCCATGCCCATGTAAAACTGTGCCTTGGATTGGCCAGGGTCGAGCGCGAGCGAACGCTCGAATGCCGACTTGGCATCCGATGTGACGATGCCATTGGCAGCCGCAGTCAGGGCTTCGCCAAGATCGGATTGCCGTTCAGCATTTTCGCCGTTCAGCGCGAGGAGCTTGCGCCGGGCATTCACCGCGTCCTCGAAACGGCCTAGCCGGAGATAAACGGGTGCCAGAACTTCGTAGCCCCGGGCGTCGTCCGGGTTGTGCTCCAGATGCGCCTCGACTTTCGACACCAGGCTGGCGATCGATTGATCCTGATGGATAGCTTGCAATCGAGCGTTCAGCGGCTGGCCTGGCAACTGCGGCGAACCGATCGCAAGATAAAGCGTGAGCGCTACGACCGGCAGCACCACGACAGCGCCGATCGCAGTCGCCCGACGACGCCAGAGCGCTGATCCGACTGGAAGCGAATGGGCGAATTCAGCGGCGTCGGCTGCGGCAATAAGACGCCGAGACACTTCCGCTCGCGCGGCTTGGGCGTCGGCCTCTCCGATTCGCCCCGCGCCGCGGTCACGCTCAATTTCGTCGAGTTGGTCGCGATAGACGGCAATGTCGTTTCCCGCCTGCACATTAGCAGCCCGGCCCAGAGGCCATAAAACAGCGAAAACCGCAGCCGCTGTCATCACCGCAAATAGGAGCCACAGGAGCATAGGTCCTTCCGCTTGCCCGGCAAAAAGGGGCGCTGCCGGACGAGGGCATACATCACGTCCGATCATGGCGGCAATGCGCAAGTCCTGTAAATGGCGCTAGAAACCAGGCTTCAGGCGCGCGCTGCTTTGCCTTCTGCGGCGCTGGCCACTTCGGCAGCTTTGCCCAGCAGTGCGGCGTATTCCCGCCCAAAAACCTTGGCGCAAAATCGGACTGCGGCGTCGACCTGGGATTGACGGAAGCTGCGGTCGGCGTCACCGGCGTGCCTCAACCCCTCGAGCAGTGTGCGCGTGCCGTTATCAAGATAGTGTCGTAGCTCGCTTAGCGCGCGTTGGGTCATTTCATTGATGGCGAGCTCGCCGGCAAAATATCGGCAGACGCCTACAAATTCGACCAACGCCTCGACTTCGGCGACTTCGGTCGGGTCCAGCACCGAATCCGGACGAATTTCTCGCGGTGCTCGCGGTCGCAGCAAGCGCTGTACGCGCCCGGGGCATAGACTCTATTTCGGCGCGAAGCAGATCGGAAATTTGGGTTCTCTGCGCCGCGAGCGCACGGCCCCAGGTGCTGTCGACGGGCAGCGCGAGCTCGGTGCGCAGGCCGCGTGCCGAATCGTGGATCGTCTTAAGCAACGAGCCGACCGCAATGCCCTGACCCGTGCGCAGATCTTCCCGCATCTCGGCAACCATTCGTTCAAGCTCGGCGAGAACAACGTTTACGGCGACGCCATAATTTGTTTCCGCAACACGCGCAGCGGTGTCGCTACCTGCGGCCTTCACTCCCAGTCGGATCAATTGCCATGGCGCGGTCATTCGGCTCATAACTGTCAGCAATGCGTACAGAAACAGTTCACCGTCACGCGCGGCAGCGCCCTCGATTAATGCCTGACATTGGTCGAGCTGATCGTTGGCCAAATTACCGATCTGCAATGGCAACCGGGAAGCAAGTGATGCGAGGACGTCCCGCCCTTTTAGCGCGCATTTGAGCGCGACGAGTTCTTCGGCTGCGCGCGGCGTGCCAATCTGTTGCAAGACCCGTCTTCGAAGTCTTTCATCTTCTGCGGCGGCAGAATAACTCGCCTCGATTGCCGCGGCGACCCGGTCTTGAAAAATGCGGGTAAGCCGTTCGATCTTCGCCTGGTCACCGTCGAGCATCGCTTTGCTGACATCTGAAGCCATGGCATTAGCATCGTCCGGCAAAAGATCGCGCCGAACCCAATTCCACAACGCTTCGAGCGAGGAGCGCGCGACGCGACCCGGATGCTGGTGATCGCCGTGATCGTCGACCAGAAACGGCTCAAGTGGCTTGAACAGGAGTTGAGCAGACTGGTCGATGTTGTGAGCGTCGTCACGCTGCTCGCGTAGGATGCGACGCAATTCCTGCAAGACCAGATCGGCGCCCGCGACCTCCTCGCCGCGAAGCACGCTTCGCTCGAGTTCGCCGACCAGCATCGAACACGCGCCGGGCGAAAGTGCGCGCAGAAATTCCCGCAGCCGCTCGACGGTCGTGTTGCCGCCCGCCATCCCGGTTGATCCGAATTCAAGCCATTTGGCTTGATACGGCGCAGCGCGTTAAGGCTCTATTAATCGAGATGTCGCTCAGCGATTTGTTTTTATTGGTTTTTTGGTTGAGCCAATTTTTGCAAACTAACCATTAACCAATGTGTCTTGGCCCCGATACCCTTTGCAGGGCCAAACGACCAGCTGCACCAGTTGCAAGCACCGTATAAGACCGCGCAATCACCATGTCCGCTTTCCCCCCAAAGCGGACATCTCGGTCCAAAATGGAATGCTTGCTTTTGGGCCAGCAGACATTCGGTAGTGGTTCGATCACTGCGCTACCGCGCTTGCATAAAATTCGAATCAAGCTGGATTGCCGCGCGTGATCCTTGGTTAAAGGGCCAGCGGTACAGATGTTGTGCGTCTCAAGGCACTATTGATGACCCCAACGAGGCAATAGCACGGTCATTTAGTTGGTGCGTGCTCGGCGCAATCCTGCTGCTTAACGCCTTTGATGTGATTGTGACCTACCAGCCTAAGTCGGTGGTGAAAACGTCCTGGATCAATTTGATCCCCAAGCCTTAGCGCGATCACAACCAATACGTCCGTGAGCTAATATCGGCTCTGGGTAGCAGACATTGCTAAACCCATCCAGAACCTGAGGCTTTGGTAAGCGCACCAGTAGATCAGCCGACCGCTGTCCAGGTGCCGTCCGGATTGCGGCAAGCCGTGCCGCGAGCGGTCTGCGGCTGGCCCTCAATATAGACCGTGTGGGTGAATGAACGGCAATTGCGACCAGCCTGCTGGTATGCCGGTCCCGGGACGATGGTGCCATAGCGGCCGGAATCGGGATTTCGCCAGGACACTGGAGCACCCGATTGGCCGCGTTCCAGAGCATCCATTTGCGCCGCGTAAGCGCGTTGCTTGTCCTCATCATCGAGAGCGGCCCCGATACGATTGCCGATCAGTCCGCCCAGGACCCCGCCAATCGCCGCACCAGCGATTCGACTTCCAGTCCCCCCACCTGCCACCGCCGCTCCAAGCAAGGCACCGGTGCCTGCCCCGACCACGGTTCCACCTGTCTCCTTTGGACCTGCCGCCGGTCCTGGCCCCGGGCTCACGTCCGGACCCGAAGCGCAGGCAGCGAGCAAAAGACCGACAACCGCGATAGTAGCGAACCTGGTCGTGGGCATTTCGACTCCGTAAACGGCTTGAGAAAGCAAAACGAACCAACCTAAGGACGCTAGTCTACCGAGAGAGGACGAATAGGGCAAAACTCCGGCGCATCCCTCGATAGAACTACGTCGGAGTTGCCGGCAGGACCAGTTCTGCACGCAATCCGCCAAGTGGCGCAGTGCCGAGCGTCAGGCTACCGCCATATAGCGCCGCGAGTTCGACCACGATGGAAAGACCAAGGCCGGAGCCAGGCTTGGTCTCGTCGAGCCGTTGGCCTCGTTTTGCAACCTGTTCACGTTCGGATGGAGAAAGGCCGCGCCCATCATCATCAACGATGATTCGAATAGTCTGACGGTCATTGACCGGATCCGTCGCCTCACGGACCACCTCGATCGACACGCGAGACGTTCCCCATTTGCAGGCATTGTCGACAAGATTTCCCATCATCTCTTCAAGGTCAGGGCGCTCGCCTTGAAATTGGGCGCTTTCGTCGGCGTGCACGTCGATCGTGAGGTTCTTGTCGCGGTGGATTTTTTCCATTGTGCGGGCTAGCGCGGTAATGACAGGCTTAACTTCGGTGAGCGAACCGACAACGGTGGTGCGTGCGGCAAGGTGCGCCCGCTCCAGATGGCGCGCGACTTGGTCGCGCATGATGTCGGCTTGCTCAAGCACTTTTTCGGCAAATGGCTCGCCGCCTCGGGTCGCAGCTTCGTTCACCATCACGGACAGTGGAGTTTTCAGGGCATGAGCCAAATTGCCGACATGCGTGCGGGCTCGCTCTACGATTTGTCTATTTGCTTCAATCAGAGCATTGGTTTCTCGTGCCAACGGAGCAATTTCTTCAGGGAACGTCCCCGTCAGACGTTCAGAGCTGCCAGAACGTATCGCTGCCAAGTCGTCAGTGATCCGTTTGAGCGGGGCAAGGCCGAAGCGAACCTGAAACACAGTTGTGAGCAACAGCACTGCAGCAAGGATGGAAAAGGTAATAATGAGCGCCTGATCGAAGGAGCGCATTTCGTCGGAAATCTCGGCGGCGTCGCCGGCAACCGCAACGAGGTAACGGCCTTCGTCGCCGAGGTCTATATTTCTCTCAACGAGCCGCAGCCGCTGATCCTCAGGCCCAGATACATACCCCTCGCGGGAGCCACTGGGGCTGGCGGCAATACCATAGTCTTGCAGGTGCGGCAGACCGCCATCCCAAAGGGATCGCGACGCTCGCACTTCGCCTTTTTGTCCGTCCAACCGAGTGACTTGCCAATACCACCCTGACAAAGGCAGTTCGAACAATGGTTCGCCAAGAGACTGCGGAAATTTTTCGCTTCCCTCTTCTGGAGAAGCAACATCGGCCACCAGCGTACGCAGGTAAACGCCGAGGCGGCGGTCGAACGCGCGTTCGACCGCCTGCCGGTACAATGACGACAACACAATTCCAGTGATCAGAAGAATGATCACAGCCCAGGCGGTGGCGGACAGGAAAAGACGCAGCGCAAGAGAATTGGCTCGCATCCCATCAACGTGCGTCAGGTGGAGTGAGCAAGTATCCCAGGCCGCGCACGGTCTGAATAATCTCAACTCCGAGTTTCTTGCGGATACGACCGACGAATACCTCGACCGTGTTGGAATCACGGTCAAAATCCTGATCGTAGAGATGCTCGACCAACTCGGTGCGCGAGACGACGCGGCCGGTGTGATGCATTAAATACGCGAGCAGCCGATATTCGTGGCTGGTGAGCTTGACAGGATTGCCGTTGACCGACACGCGGCCGGTGCGCGTATCAAGTCGCACCGGACCGCAATTGAATTCACTTTTCGCATGGCCTGCTGAGCGGCGCAGAAGTGCGCGGACCCGGGCAAGCACTTCCTCAAGGTGAAAAGGTTTCGCAACATAGTCATCAGCCCCGGCATCAAAGCCCTGCACCTTGTCGCTCCACCGATCGCGCGCGGTAAGCATAAGCACAGGCATCGCACGTCCGGTCCGACGCCAAGCTTCCAATACTGAGATGCCATCCATCTTGGGCAAGCCGATATCAAGGATGACTGCGTCATAGGGTTCGGATTCCCCAAGATAGTGGCCCTCCTCGCCATCGAAGGCGCGGTCGACGACGTAGCCGGCGTCGGTCAGCGCAGTGGCGAGTTGGCGATTCAGATCTGGGTCGTCCTCGATTACGAGGAGGCGCAAGGCATTGTTCTCCACTCACGAGCCGGCATTGAACTCGCCATTTATGGCGTCAATGGTCACATCGACCACTTTGCCACTGCGGCCGAGCAGAGTCAGCACGTAGACGAGCTTATCCTCCTTTCGGCAGAGGCGAGCACGCACAACTTCGGAGTATTTGCGATGTTGGCGCAGTGATTTGATCGCCTGGCCGAGTGAAATTGCCCGATGGTCGTCCACCGCGGCACGCTGCTCCGCCCTTGTGAGGCACGCGCCGTGGGAGGCCTCGGCGCCAATGGCTGGGAAGCCGATAGAACAGAGGAGTAATACGGCCGGGGTGAGTCGGGGAACCGGCATTGGGGGGTGTTAGCGACGCCCCGGTGAACGTTGCCTGAACGCTCCTAAATACCTGTTTTTCTGCTAGCTCTCGAAGCCCTCAAACGATGCAAAAGCGTCCAAAATAGCGCGCGGAGAGCGCCAGGAATTGATCGGTGCGGCCCGATCTTCATAGCCGAGGGCCATGCCCGAATAGATCATCAAATTGTCGGGAAGCCCCAGGAACGCCCGCACAGTGCGGTGAAAAGAGACCCACGCCTGTTGTGGACACGTGTGCAGGCCATACCCGCGGGCCAGCAGGGCGACCGTTTGAAGAAAACCACCGATGTCGGCCCATTGGGCGGGTCCATGGGCCTTTTCGCGGGCGAAGAATAGTGCGACTGGCGCGCCGAAAAACTGATAGTTACGCGCATACTGTCTGTAGCGCGACGACTTGTCTTCCCGCGACACTTTGATCGACCGGTACAGCAATTCCCCGACCGTGAAACGGCGTTCGCGATAGGGCTCGGTCAGCGGCTCGGGATAGATGGTGTAATCAGTGCCCTCGCCTTTCGGCAATTCGGTCGCCATTCGTGGAGCGAGCGCGGCCTTGAGATCCTCAACGCGTTTGCCCGCGATCGCATAGACGCGCCAAGGCTGCATGTTGCCGGCGGAAGGCGCCCGCGCGGCGCGTTCTACAATTTCGCGGACGGTTTGTTCAGGGATCGGGGTCGGCAAAAAGGCGCGACAAGAATAGCGGGATGAAACGGCTTCAAGGACGTTCATGGGCGTGCTCCGCACGAATCGTCACAGTGTGAGCAGGAGAAGGCGGGGTGCCAAGAGGAG
>DAISKM010000012.1:12454-20351 GCA_036820945.1 Pseudolabrys sp. | reverse complement strand
CCATGAGGACCGCGCGAACGTGACGTGGCTAACACAGCCCGGGCGGGCCGCGAGGGTAAGAAACTCGGGGAAATGCTCGAGACGCGGAACTCAATCAAAAGGCGGGGGCACTCGTGATTGTCACCGCCTCAAACTACAGAGTAGCAATGAATCCAACCTATCCGAGTTCGTCGAAGGGCTCCTTCCAGCACGTGTTGCCGCCTTGGACATTCGATCGAGTTGTGAGTTTCAATTTTCGTGTGATCGACCAAATTCTTTCCGGGACGTGAACCCGACCATTTGATCCGAGATCGGGAACGCCATGCCAAAAAACGTAGTCCTTTGCTGTGACGGCACTGCCAACGAGTTTGCCGAAGATCGCACGAACGTCGTCAAACTGTTCTTTACACTTGAACGCGATCGGTCACGTCAGATCGCCTACTACCATCCGGGGCTTGGCACCATGGAGCCGCCCGGCGCGCTCACGAGCGCCACACGCATGCTCACGCGTCTTGCTGCGCGGGCATTTGGTTATGGACTCGAAGCGGACATCCGCGACGCTTACGTTTTTCTGATGAATAATTTCGAGGAAGGCGATCGTGTCTTCCTTTTCGGGTTCAGCCGGGGGGCCTATACGGTGCGAGCCGTTGCTTCCTTGCTCCGCATGTTTGGTCTGATCCCGAAGGCAACGAAGCGCTCGTCCCCTACGCGATCCGCATGCTGATGGCAATCAATACAATCGACAGCAAGAACGGCAATCGCAGCGCGGAAGAGAAGCGTTATTTCAATCTGGCCGCCGATTTCAAAAGCACTTTCTCGACCCAAATCTGCAAGCCCTGGTTTGTCGGAGTGTGGGATACGGTGAGCTCGATTGGTTGGTACGAAAATCCGCTGCGACTGCCGTACACAAGCAACAATCCCGACATCGAGATCGGCCGCCATGCCATCTCTATCGACGAACGACGTGCCTTCTTCCGGACAAATCTCTGGATGCCGAAGGATTACCCATCTCAAAGCGGTCCCCGCGATCTCAAGCAGCTCTGGTTTCCTGGCGTTCACAGCGATGTGGGCGGCGGCTATCCGGAAGCCGAAAGCGGCCTCTCAAAAATAGCCCTTCAGTGGATGCTCCACGAGGCGATCAACGCAGGCCTTCTTGCCAGTCCCGGCCGGATGGACCTTGTGCTCGGAAAAACAGGCGCCTACGCCGCTCCCGACGCCGATGCGATGATGCACGAATCGCTGACGGGGCTTTGGTGGCTCGCCGAAATTCTCTGGAAACGGCGTTACAACTGGGTGAAGCGTCAATGGGAACGCCGGCCCAATCTCGGCCGCCGACGCATGATTCCTCCTGGCTCGCTCATCCATGAGTCGGCTTACAAACGTGGCGGCGACTATGCGAAACGCCTCCCGCCCGACGCGATTCCGACTCGTTGATAAGTGCTGGATTTGGTGGGCCGTAGTGGTCCTCAGCAGTGCAAACTGAACGAGATTCATGGGCGAATGTACAGAGTCTGTAGGCTCTGCAGGACGCATGGCGTTAAGTGACAGCCCTCACTCGATTACTGCGCGAACGCGTTGTAATATCGATAGGAATTTCGCCACTGGCCGCCAGACTTCCGTGGGGGAAGCATGCATAGCGTTGATCCGGATTCAACTTTAGGTCGCATTCTCAATTTTATCGGGCAAAATCTCAAGGTCGACAAACTTTTCATCGACATGGGTTTTGATCCCAATCACTTCACCTGGGACGCCGTATTCCATCGCGTGGCAGAGATCATCTGGGCGAACATCAACCTCGCCAATTCGCTCGCGCTGGTGGGTGCCATTTTCTACGTCGCCACGCTGATGATGCGCACGATCGTGCCGCTTCGTGTGATCGGTATCATCAGCATCGCTTTTTTCATTGCGTACGGCATCGTCGCCGGCGCGGTGTCGACACTCCTACTTTACTTGTTTTCACTGCCGATCAACGTCATTCGCCTCCGCCAGATGCTCACGCTCGTCAAGAAGGCGCGGACGTCCGCGCAAGGCGATTTGTCGATGGATTGGCTCAGGCCGTACATGACGCCGAGAAAGTACCGCAAGGACGACGTGCTGTTCCGCAAGGGGGACGTGGCGAACGAAATGTTCCTGACTGTCACCGGAAAATTCCTGGTGGCGGAAATCAATATCGAGGTTCCTCCCGGGCGCATCATGGGCGAGCTTGGTTTCGTTGCGCCGAAAAATCGGCGAACGCAGACAGTCAGATGCGTTGAAAGCGGGGACGTCCTCGCCATCACTTACGAGACGCTTCTTGAGCTTTACTTTCAAAATCCGGAGTTTGGTTATTATCTGCTAAGCCTGACCAGCGAACGCCTTTTGCAAAATGTGTCGCGCCTCGAAGGCATGGTCGACGACTACAAGAAGAAGTTGGATCAATATGAAATTCGGCAGGCCGGTGCGCCTGTCCCGGTGCCGCGCTAGCGCTGTGGCGGATTCTTTCTGATCGTCTCGGTCACGCAATCTCTGAGAAATGCCCGACGTGCCGTAAAGCCGATTTTCTTGGCTTTAGCCTCGGCTTTGCACGAGGCGATCGCGCTTTTAATGGCTGTGTCATCAGCCTCCGACAGCTTGGGCGCCGCCGTAGCCGCGGACAGGAATGCGAAAGCGATCGCGACGGAAAAAATAACGACGCATGAGTCCGTGTTGAAATGAAGCATCGGGTTTCCTTTCGCTGTAATATTCAGTACCGGGGAATCGCGTTGCAAGCCAAGTGCGATTGCGTGCGCGCCAGTATCGGCACAGGTCCGCGATGCGAGTTGTCGCGGCAATATGGTGTGCGACAAATTGCCGTTCTCGCGGCAAGAACCGTGAGACCATCGAGGTGACAATCGCCAATTGTGCGATTGCGCCCCGCAGCCGATCCGCGAAGAAGGGGGACCGGACCCCAAAGGGCAAAAATCTCAGCCTGATGGGAGGCAAAACAACCACTCGTGCTACGGGATCATCGCGCGGCCGCTACGGGCATTTCTGCCGCACCGGCGACCCTGAAACCGTCACGATATCGCAGTAGACGGACCCGGCCCGGACAAGCATCCTAGCCGGGAACCAGAACTACCCCTTTCACCGTTTATGGATGGGGGGCTTTCCTTCATATTCAACACTAACTTTGAAGGGACAGGCTCTTGCGACCCACATTCGCTAATCCATTCAGGCTTTTGCCAGCGGGCATTCTCGGCTGCTTTTTGTTTGCCCTGGTATCGTCATTCAACATCCCGTTACCGTCTGCGCTCGCGCAGGCAGGTCCATTCGCCGAATTCGCCGGCAGTTGGTCCGGCTCGGGATCGCTCAAGCCGGAGAACGGGGCCGCGGAGCGAATCCGTTGCAACGCGACCTATCGTCCGGGCCGCAACCCGCGCGATGTCGAACTGCAACTTCGCTGCGCAAGCGACAGCTACAATTTCGATTTGATCGGCCAGTTCACGGCTGACGACCAAAATCAGGTCAGCGGGCGCTGGACCGAACGCACCCGCAGCACGGGCGGCACGGCGGTCGGCAATGCGCGTGGCGACCGGCTCCAGCTTCACATCGAAAGCGCCGGCTTCGCGGCCGATCTCGTCATGGTGACGCGCAACCGACGGCAGAGCGTGGATATCGACTCCCACGGTGCCGGGCAGATCGTGAAGGCCTCCATTACGCTGAACCGGAGTTGATCGGCCCGCGCGATCCTCGCTGGTCGCGCGGACCTGCAATCCACTACTGCCAGCGCAACCTGAGCGACGACACGCCAGCGATGACGTTCACGGCAGCGGATCCCTGAAGCGAAAGCGGCTGCAGAGCGATGGTGCGGTTCGAGCCGCCAAGCAGGACATTCGCGCCGGCACCCAGGCCGATGCCGACATCGGCCGACACGCCCACATATTCTCCGGCCAAAGCGCCGGCCGGCATACCGGTTGTCGGCGCAAATACAGCCCAGCCCAGCACGCTCCCGGCGCTGAAGCCGATACTCAGGCCGACGGTGTTGAGAGCGCCGTCGTAGGATTGAGGCGGCACCTGCGACAGCGCGCCAGGGGCTTGAGTATAGACGCATTGCATTGGCTGATGGCCGACGATGATAAATCCGATGTTCGGATCGACTCTGCAGGACAATGTGCCGATCTGCGTCCAGGCCTGTGAGGCGGCGGGCACAGAAAACGTCGCGCTTAGGCAAAGCATCGCAAGCAGAAAACAAATACGAAGCATGTTCGTCGCCCTTCCTTGATGAAAGTTGTTCGCAGGTTCGTTCTCAATCGTCAGCCGCCGCCGCTGCGAGGCAACGTGCCGAACATTGCCGGATCGCTTCCCGGCGAAGCCCGAATTGGCCAGCGTCTTCAGTATGGGAATTGGAGCGCGAAGCGCGATCCGCGCGCTCGATTGCCGGATGGCGCGATTAAGCAATCGCACCTGCGCGGGACGCAACAATGACGATTGCCACGACAGAATTCGCGACACGATGCCCCCCAACTGCGAATGACCCTGATCGGTGTCATTCGTAGTCAAATCAGCCTAGTGGAAAGCCTCGAGCGGCGAAAGGCAGTGTGGCCGTGCTCGGCTGCAAGGCGCGCGGCCTACATTAGTACCACCTGCCATCGCATCGCTTGCCGTTTTGTTGCCTCACCGCTATTCGCCTATACTGATTGGCTGCAGGTTCGGGGATGTAGCGTAGATGTTCAGGAGAATCGCGACTGCCGGCTGGCGCATGCGCAGCCTGCAAGGCGGCAGCTTGTTCGCGCTGGTCGCCGTACTGAGCGCGGGGATCAGCGGTTGTGCATCGCTCGAGCGCCTCCCTGCGGTTACGTACGCGCAAGCGAAGCAGGCCGACATTCTGGATATTGCGGATGCGCGCTTTTATATCGGCGAAACGAAACAGATTCTCGATGTTGCGGTAAAGGCAAATCAGCGACGCAACCTGGCGCGGGGTGTTTCCGCAACACGTCACTTTCTGGCGATTTCCGGCGGCGGCGACGACGGAGCCTTCGGCGCCGGATTGCTGGTCGGATGGAGTGACCGTGGCAATAGACCCGAATTCGACGTGGTGACCGGTGTCAGCACGGGTGCATTGTCGGCGCCGTTTGCCTTTCTCGGCCGCCCCTACGATCCTCAACTGAAAGCCGTCTATACGGAAACCAGTGCGGGAGATATTTTCGAAAAGCGCGCGCCGTTGCTTGGCGCCATTGCAGGCGAGGCTCTGACGGACAACGCGCCGTTGCGCGCCATGATTTCGCGCCGGCTCGATGAAACCCTGGTTCGCAGGATTGCTGAAGAATACAAAAAAGGGCGGCTCCTGTTCATTTTGACGACCAACCTCGACCAGGGCCGACCCGTGATCTGGAATATCGGGGCGATCGCCTCCAGCAACCATCCCAAGGCACGCGAGCTCATCGTCGAGGTGCTGTTGGCTTCGACCTCGATCCCTGTCGTTTTTCCGCCGGTGATGCTGGACGTTACGATCGCTGGCGAGCGATACCAGGAAATGCATGTCGATGGCGGCACGATCGCGCAGGCTTTTCTTTATCCGCCCTCGATCTCGCTCAGAACGGCGGCGGCACGCGTCGGGGTCAGCGAGAAAACTCTACGAACCGAGCGAAGGCGCGTCGCCTATGTGATCCGCAACGGCCGGCTTACGCGGCCAGAGGAAAGCGTGAGGTTGCAGACCGTTGCGATCGCGAAAGAGGCGCTGTCGACGATGATTGCCTCGAGCGGCGTGAACGACACCTATCGAATGTTTCTGCTGACACGACGGGATGGCGTCGATTTCAACCTTGCATCGATCAACGACGACTTCGACGTCCCGTACAAAGGTCCCTTCGACAAAGGCTACATGCAGACGCTGTTTGAATACGGATATCAAAAGGGTCGCGCCGGATATCCGTGGCAAAAGGCTCCGCCTGGTTACGTGAACTAGGTGCAGCGCTGGTGCGGCATTAGGTGATTATTGAAAGGTAGGGAGGCGATGATGTTTGGTTTTTCTCGTGCAGTGAAGTGCGGTGCCGCGATGTTGGCGGCAAGCTTTATGCTGATTGCGGCGGCATTGCCGTCATATGCCGATTCAGGAACGGTGCGTTTTCGCGTCGTCAAGGCAGGTTTTATTTTTGGTGCCGGCGGCGGCTCAGGCACGTTGGTATTTCACGGCAGATCCTATCCTCTCAGCATCGGTGGACTGAGCGTCGGCACGATCGGAGCCGCCAGCGCCGATGTGGTCGGCCGTGCACATAATCTACGGCGGCCGCAGGACATCGCCGGTACCTACACAGCTGTTGGCGCGGGCGTGGCGGTTGCGGGCGGCGGCACGGCTGCAAGGCTGCGGAATGCCAACGGCGTTGTCATGGAGCTGCGTGGGCGACAGGTGGGGCTCGAGGCCTCTCTCAATCTGAGCGGGATAACCGTCTCGATGCGCTAGCCGATCTAGCGATCTTCCCAAATGGCAGTTTGGCAATCCCCCGGCCCACAAAGGGCCCGGCGGGGTCTCAGGCCGCAAAAAAGGGGCCGCGCGTTCGCGAGAACGGCGGCCCAACATCAAAGCTGCCGACGGGGGGAAGGGGGGATCAGGCCGGCAGTCGGCCATACAACGTGCGTTGTGTCAGTAAGTTCCATTGCGCCCGGTAAATCGGGGCACGGCGGAAAATATGAACACTTGTCGTGAGTTAGGCCGGGACGGCGGCGGGGAGTCGTGCCTACGAGCGTAGCCGCCTGGCCAGAGGGATTTTTTTATCGGTTGTGAAGCTCCTCACAGATTCTTCCGGAGCCTGGACCGATACTCGAGCATAGGGAGCGTCCGGCACAGGAGGCTCACATGCGACGAGCCCTGCTCATTCTGGCTTTTGCCGCTCTGATCCTGCTTGGGAGTGTCGTCACCGGGCCCGGGAAAACCGGGGGTGATATCGCGCTGATGGCGGACCCCATGCAGTATCCCGTCCCCGCATACGTGGACATTTCAGGGATTTTCCTCCGCCACTAGCGCAGCGGCGGTCCACAGGCAGGTAGTCGGAATCGTGAAATTGGTGACGGGCATCACAGTGATCCCGCCCGCCTTGCCCTAGTTTGCCGAGTAAGAAATTGAGTTGCCTGGAGTGGAGTGGAGGCAAAAATGCAAATAATGTCTTCAGTGCTCGCCTATGTCGTATCGGAAGGCAGGGTCTGTGCGCTCAAGCCGTCCGACTGGTCGATTTTGCTCGCCGGCGTGGTGATCTGCGGTTTCGCCACCATGATTTTCCTGGCCAGCGGGGTATAGGTCAGATCCCGATAATCGATGCATGAGCTCAGGCCTATTGTGCCGAGTCTTCGGCCTTGCCGCACATGGTCTCCACGCCGCTTTTCGTCCCGACCACGATAGGGCGCCGCCAGGCGCGCAAGTCAGGCGCAGAGCCCGATTGCGAGGAGGGCGCAAAACGCTTCAGTGGTCTCCATTGCATGCCGTCATGCTCGCGGACTACGCGTCCCCCGGCCCGGACGAGCGCGATGCCTCCGGCCACGTCCCAGATGTGGGGTGAGGCGAAGCGCGCCACCTCCAACAGCCCGGCGGCAACAAGGGCGCACTCGAGCGCAGCCGAGCCGGTCTTGCGCGTCTCCCAGCCAGCCTCGTCCGCATCGGCAGCAATGGGCACGCCCGCAAGACGGCGCAGGACATCGGCATTGACTTTCGGCGTGACGTCGTCGCCTTCGAACCGCAATTTGCCGCCCGCCGCGGCGTGATAAACGCCCGCGCGCAGCGCGTGGCTGACTGAACACCACACAGCGCCTGCAACAGGGACCCCACGGTGCAGCACGCCGATCGATGCCGCGAACATCGGAAAGCCATTGACGAAATTGGTCGTGCCGTCGATTGGATCCACGGCCCACACGCAGTCCTGGCCGCGGCCCGGACGCTCAGTCGCTACGGCCTGACGGCGACGTTCTACAT
>DAISKM010000012.1:0-12444 GCA_036820945.1 Pseudolabrys sp. | reverse complement strand
CCGACGATGTCGTGAGAGGGAATCTGTTCTGCGAGACGGGTGCGAATGAGCTTCTCGACATGACGATCGACCTCCGACACCGGATCGCGCACGCTGAGTTTCCCCGCGTCACCGGTCTTGTAGCGCACGGTGAAAATGCGCCCGAAGGTTCTGACGATTTCGGCCCCTGCCAGCGTCGCAAGCTCGACGGCCATGTCCTCTATGTCGTCCAGATCATGGACCTGTTCGAGAATTTCTAGGCTGGTCGCTTGCCGGCTCATGATCAACTGCCATTCGTGCTCTTGCGGACGGCAGGATGCTGAGCGGGCACAAGAATGCGCAAAGGCTCCGCGTGGCAGGACAGAGTCACCTCCTGCCAGTCTAATTTTGCCTTCACGAGCTTGTCGTCGATGCGGCATTCCACATCCCGCCAGCGGATCTCAATTTCCTTTCCCTGGGTCTCAATGACCGGCGGGGCACGATCGTGCGGCGCCTTGATCCATTCAACAAACGAGTCCACCCCCTCACGCTCGAGAGCAACCGGGTCTAGAAGCCGGTCACTGGGGTCGGCATCGTGGCCAAGCGGCAATGCCGGACCGGTGAACGGGATAGTGAGAACTTCCACCCCAAGCATGTCGCTTTTCCATGGCTTCCCGTCGACATTCACTTCGATATCGAGAGGCTTGGCGTCGGCGAGAATTTCGCTCAGCGCGCGCCGACCACGCCGAATGTCGTCGGCGCCGTCGGCTTTCTTTCCTTTGGCGCGACGTTCAATCAGCGCAGCAATGAGGCCCACGCCAAAGGCTTCGGTGCACAGTCTCTCTTGTTCCCCGAGGCCTTTCGCCACCATCAGGTAGAACGGGCGGATATGCCCGATGCGCCATTGCTCGGCCAATTCCTGCGGCGTGCCGGCAATGCCGAGAGAACGCGAAACATTGTTGGCGCTGCCGAGCGGTATCAGGCCGATCGGTATCGAACGGTCGCGAAGGTGGATGAAGACATAGGCAACCGTGCCGTCGCCGCCGGCAGCCACCACCAGGTCGTACTTTTCCTTCAGCGCGCTTTTGACGCGATCTTCCTTGGTCGACACATAGTCGACCTTGAAATCTGCAAGGCGCAGGGCATCGACAATGCTGTCCTTGTCGTGGCCTTTCGTCCCTGCGGTTGGATTGTGCACCAGGAGCGCCCGCATGGGGCAATAACTGCCATGCTTTCTGCTGGTTCCGGCCGCGCCGCGGAATGACGTGTTAGAGCGTCACCGGCGCTCCCGCAATAACCTGAATCAGCAGGTTAATGAGAACGCCTGACATTGTAGCTCCTCACAGCGAGTGAATTCTCTCCTTGCAGTTCACGTCTTAATGTCAGCCGGCAGTTTGCCGCCATTGGCGGCAAGTTTCGCCATGACCTGCTTGTGCAACCAGACATTCATTTTGGCACTGTCACTGGTGTCGCCGGTGTAGTTCAGTTCTTTCGCGAGTTCTTTTCGCGCGCTCAGGCTGCTGTCGAGATCGAGCGCCTTCATCAGATCGACAATCGAGGTTCGCCACGCAAGTTTCTCGCCCTTTGCCGCTGCCGCCTTGTCGACGATCGCAGCAACGTCGACCGTTTGGGTCGGAGGCGCATTTGCAGGAGTGACGCTGGGCGATGGTGTGGTGCCGGGCGCTGACGTGGGCGATGCATTCGCCGCCTGCGCGGACCCGTGTCCGAAAATTGCGCCCATAATTTTTCCGAAAACACTCATGTTTTTTCTCCCGTCTGTCTGCAACGGAACAGTCACAAGGGCAGTGGAACTCTCTAAATACCGTCACGCCCGTGGTGGCAGAACATGCCACTCCAAAGTCGAAACTGGATATGGGACCTAGGTCCATCTCGACCGCAGCGACCAAGCGTCGAGAATGAGCCGGCAATGTTCTTCGTGGCAAGCGCTACGTCGGTACCGTGGCGCTTAAGTGCTTGTAATGGCTTCACCACACGACGAACATTCACAGGTCAAATTCGCGCGAGCGAGTAACGGGTAAAAAGGTGCGCCATGTTCTCGTCATCGCATGGTCATAGCGTCAGGAATAATTTCTCGTTCAATGGAGGCGATACATGGGCCTGATTGATGTGCTCAACGGGATGCAGAATGGACCGCATGGACAAAGTGAACCCAACGCCAATCCAAGCGCCGGCAGCGGCGGCATGTCGCCAATCACCATGGCGATCCTCGGTCTGCTTGCCTACAAGGCGGTCAAAAGTTTCACTGGCGCCCAGCAACCATCTCCCGCTCCGGCGAATACTCGCGCGCAGCCAGGAGCAAAGCCTACAAGCGTGAATGCCCCAGAAAGCAGTGGCGGACTGAGCGATCTGATGAAAGGCGGCTTGGGCGGGCTGCTTGCAGGCGGGGCTGCCGGTAGCGTCTTGAGCGGCGGCTTGAACGATCTCCTCAAGCAATTTCAGCAGAACGGTCAGGGCGACGCCGTCGATTCTTGGGTCGGGACAGGTCCCAACAAGCCGATACCGCCCAAAGATCTGGCTAACGCTCTCGGAGCGGACAAGATCAGTACTCTGACCTCGCAGACCGGCATGTCGCGCGAGGACTTGCTGGATGCGCTGAGCCAATATTTGCCTCAAGCCGTCGATCGTCTGACGCCTCAAGGGCGATTGCCTACCGAGCAAGAGGCGCAGCGCATGTTTTGATGCATGCGTGCTGTTGAATGCTTCGCTTGACGGCCAACGGTTGCTTCCGTTGGCCGAAAGGCAGTTGTTGGACCTAGGAGGGGCGCATGGGTGGAATTCTATGGATTATTCTGATCGGATTTGTCGCCGGGCTGATCGCGCGATGGCTTTCGCCGGGTCCGAATACGCCTGGGGGTTTCATACTCACCACGGTCCTTGGCATCGCAGGCGCCTTCCTTGCGACCTGGCTTGGTCAGGCGGTTGGCTGGTATCGGCCTGATCAGGGCGCAGGGTTTATCGGAGCCACTGTTGGCGCGGTGCTTGTGCTGTTTATCTGGAATCGGCTTGTCGCTGCGCGCGTCATTTCCGATCCCGGCGCGGGCCCCCGAGTCTAGGGTCTCGCAGGTTTCATCTGCAGGCTCGTCATAGGGATGTCGGCTGCAGTAAGCCCGTTCTTTATTCTATTTGTTCAGAGGCTCGCATGACGATATCGAAGGCGCATTTCCGAAATATTGTCTTTGCCATTCTTGCCGGACTGACTGTCGCCGGCTGCGGCTACAACACCATCCCCACGCTCGAAGAGCAGGCCAAGGCGAAGTGGGGTGACGTGCAGAACAACTATCAGCGCCGCGCTGATCTCATTCCAAACCTGGTCGCGACCGTTCAGGGATATGCCAAGCAGGAGAGGGATGTCCTGACCTCGGTGATCGAGGCGCGGGCCAAGGCAACCCAGATCAAGGTCGACGCCTCGCAACTTACTGATCCTGAGAAGGTAAAGCAGTTTCAGGATGCGCAGAACCAGCTGAGCAGCGCGCTGGGCCGGCTTATTGCGGTGAGCGAAAACTATCCCGACCTCAAGTCCAATCAGAACTTCCTTGCCCTGCAATCGCAGCTCGAGGGCACGGAGAATCGCATTGCGGTCGCGCGCCGCGACTACATTGAAGCGGTGCGGCGTTACAACACGGAGCTGCGAACGTTCCCCGGTATCCTTTGGGCCAATACTTTCTTCCGCGGCAACAAACCCATGGCCGAATTCACCGCGGGTGAAGGCGCGGACAAGCCGCCGCAAGTGAAATTCTGACGGGCGCCGCGCCATAAAGGCATCAAAATGATCCTGGGCCGAATCCCTTCTGCCTTTGGGAGAAGAGGAGCCCGTGCTCTGATCGTCATAGTGGCGTTGTCTATCGCGACCGCCACCGGGTTTGCCCTCAATTTTCCGGCTCTGACGGGCCGTGTGGTCGATCAAGCGAACATCATTCAGCCTGCAACCCGTACGGCCATTGAACAGAAGCTTGCCGATCTCGAAGCAAAATCCGGCATCCAGATTGCGGTGGCCACCGTCAACTCGCTCGGAGGCCAGGACATCGAACCGTACGCGAACGAATTGTTCCGGACCTGGAAGCTTGGCGAAAAAGACAAGAACAATGGCGTTCTGCTGCTGGTTGCGCCGAACGAGCGCAGGGTTCGCATCGAAGTCGGCTACGGACTTGAAAAGACGCTCACCGATGCTTTGTCAAAAGTCATCATTGCCAATGCGATTACGCCCCGCTTCAAGGCCGGCGATTTCAGCGGCGGAGTGTCACGTGGTGTCGATGACATCATCACCGTCCTGACTACCGATGCATCGGAGTGGGAGCAGCGGCCGTCGCTGCGACTCGACAAACAACAACCAACCGATCCGGCGAGCTGGCTCCTCCTCTTGGCCTTTATCGTCTTCATCACGTTGCTGATTGTTTCACCGACCTTTCGCTGGGCGCTTTTCAATGCCCTCGGAAACGTCTCCGTTGGTTCGGGCGGGTACGGAGGCGGCGGATATTCGGGAGGCGGCGGGTATTCCGGAGGAGGCGGTGGCTTTTCCGGAGGTGGCGGATCGTCGGGCGGTGGTGGCGCTTCGGGGAGCTGGTGATGAGCATTTCCAAGGAGGATCGTGATCGTATCACCGAATCGATCCGCGCGGCCGAGGCAAAAACCTCCGGCGAGATTGTCTGCGTGCTGGCGGAGACCTCCACCCGCTCGACGGCATCGCCGGTTTTTATCGCTGCCGCAGTCGCCCTGATTTTGCCCTGGCTGCTCACGGCATTTACGGCGATGACCGTTTTCCAGATTTTGTCGATGCAGGTTGTGGTGTTTCTGGCCCTGTTAATGCTGCTTTGTGTCCCTCGCGTACGGGTCGCGCTTGTGCCGCGTCGCGCCCGCCGCGCAATTGCCTACCAGGTCGCCATGGAGCAGTTCGTCAGCCGCGGCCTTGCGCGCAACAGGAACCAGTCGGGCGTATTGATCTTTGTTTCGCTCGCGGAGCGTTACGCGCGCATCATTGTCGGTACCGAAATCGCCGCGCGCGTCCCCCAAGGCAGGTGGCAGGCCGCGGTCGATGCTCTACTTGCGCACATGCGAAATGGCCTGATTGCTGACGGTTTCATCGCGGCCATAGAAATGTGCGGGCAGGAGCTGGCTAAGCACTTTCCTGCGAGCGTTGCAGATCGCAACGAACTGCCCGATCGGATTTATCTGATTTAGGGCGCTGGTCCTTTTGGGAACCTGGCACGCCTGCCAGCATTATCAAAGGCTCCCAATGAGAGGGGGACTACTCCCAATGAGAGGGGGACTAATGGTCAAAACGGTGGCAACACGGACGAAACGAGCGATCAAAGACGTCGCGCAACGCAGCATCGAAGGGGCCCGGTCGGTGGCGGGTGAGGCACTCGGGGCGGCGGCGACGGCCGCGGCGGACGTTGTCCTCGAATCAACGGCGAATGCACTGGACGCCGGGCGGGCTAGGATCAAGCAATCGACGCCTGCGGTGAAACGGGCAGTCGGAAGAGCGGCCACGAAAACAGTGAGTAGGCCCGCCCGAAGAAAGACGAGGGTGACCGGCAGGCGGAAAGCCAGTAGCAGAAAGCTGCGAGCGAGGACGAAGCGTCGGCGTCGAAAATAGCCGGAAGATTGCGACTTATTTTACAGCGATCGGATAGCCGATTGGCTCGGCCGAAATGAATTGCTGTTGCGCAAGCCGGGCAAACCGGCCGCCGGCATTCACAAGTTCGTCGAACGTGCCCTTCTCGACAATTTTTCCCCTATCGAAGACAAGAATGCGGGACGCCTTGCGCACGGTCGAGAGCCTGTGCGCGATAACAAAGGTGGTGCGACCCTTCATTACCTCGTCGAGCGCGCGCATGACCTTGGCTTCGGTGTCGGTATCGAGGGCGCTGGTAGCCTCATCAAGAATGAGAATGGGTGGATCTTTCAGCAGCGCACGCGCAATCGACAATCGCTGACGCTCGCCCCCGGACAACGACCGGCCTCGCTCGCCGACGTTGTCCTCGAAGCCTTGAAACTTGCGCTCGATGAATTCCAGGGCCTGCGCGCGCTCGACCGCGCTGCGCATCTCCGCCGCCGTCGCATCGGGTTTTCCAACCTGCAGGTTTTCTGCAATTGAACGGTTGAACAGGAGCGTTTCCTGGAACACAACCCCGATGTTGCGCCGTAACGCAGAAAGCCTGAATTTGCGAATGTCGGTGCCGTCGATTTCTATATGCCCGGCCTGCGGGTCGAATGCGCGATGAAGCAACGCGATCGCTGTGGATTTTCCGGCACCTGTCGCGCCGACCAAGGCAACTGTCTCGCCCGGCATGGCCTTGAAATTCAGGTCCTCAACGGCCAGGCGCTTGCCGTCGTACGAAAATGAAACGTGACGGAATTCGACCTCGCCGCGCAGGCGTCCGGGATCGATCGCGTTTGGCTCGTCGCGAATGGACGGGACAGTATCCCAAACCTGGAAAAATTCGCGCAGGCTCGGCGCTTCCGACACCACCGTATTGAGGAAGCTTACACTGTGCTCCAGCCGCGCGATGATCAGGCCGGCAAAATTCATGAAGGTGACCATTTCGCCGACAGTCGCCTGACCATTCATCGTGAGCAGGGTGCCCACGATGATGATCGAAAGGACAGTCATGGTTGTCGCGGTTCGCGTCAGCACATTGGCGAGCGCCCACCAGGAAAGCACCGGCATCTGCGCCGACAGCAGGCGTTCCACCACCAGCCGCAGCTCGGATACTTCCGCCTCAAGTCGCGAAAAGCTTTGAACCAGCGCGATGTTGCCCAATGCGTCGGAGGCCCGTTCGGCGAGATCGGAGTAGTGACGCTCGACCGAGCTCTGCATCGTTTCCGTCTTGCGTACGATCATTGCTGTCAGCGCCGCGAACACGACGCACAGCACGATCAGGAGCAAAGCGAGCCGCCAATTCACAAAGAGTGAGATCGGCAGCAACACCAGTAACGAAATCAGCGAAGCGAGGTTGTCACGGAAAAATCCGACCCAGAGACTCCACAGCGCCTCGGTGCCGCTGAGCATCATCTTCATCAACCGGCCCGAATGGGTGTTGCCGTGATAGGAAAGGGGAAGTTGAAGAACGTGCTCGAAGTAGCCGGTTGAAACGACGTGTCGGCGTCGGTGCGCGAGACGGTCGGCGTAAAGCGCGATCAACGTCCCGCAGACGATGGTGAAAATCCCGAAACCCGCCCATGCGCCGAGCAGCATTGCCAGTCTTGGCCACTCCGGCATCGCTCCGCGGGTTTGGGCTCCCGTCAGGGTATCGATGATCCGCCCAAGCAGTACCGGTTCGGCAAACTGGGCGGTGGCCAATGCCACATTTGCTAGCGCCAAAAACCAAGCTAGCTTGCCCTCGGAACCGAGCAGCGACAAAACACGCGCGTAGAGGCGGAGAAGGTTCATGGCTGTATCGCAATCAGATTTGTTGCCGCGGAAAATATCACACCATCATTCTGCTCGCCTGCCTTCCTAACCTGCTATCCGATGGATTTGACCAACACAGCCTGACTTCAGACGGCTAAAATCCCTTTGACATCTTTTGAAGTTCCTGGCGATGGAGGCGGAAATGGGCGATCGGCAGCGAGAAGCGGAGAGTTTGATAAAAGTCCTGAAGGCCACAATCGCGGGAGGGTTATTGTTTCTCTTGCCGCTGGTGTTGTGTTGTGCTCCTTCTGAGCCACGCAGTGCGGTTCGCCGGAAAAGCAGTTGGTCCAATTTACGAATTCCTGACATTGGATAAAGTGTTCGGTCCTGCAGCTGAAAAAATCCTCGCAGTGCTGATGTTGGTCATCATCTCGGTGGCAGCCGGGCTCATTGCTCGCACGCGCTTTGGCCGCAATGTCATGCGGCGGACGGAAAATTCATTTCTTGGCGGGCTCCCGCAATACCGGCTGGTCAAAAGTGTGGCCGAGGGTTTTGCCCAGATTGAAAATGCCGAAAACCTGAAACCCGTTCTCGTGAATATCGAGGAAGGGTGGCAGATCGGGTATTTGCTGGAACCACTTCAGACCGGTTGGGTTGTGGTCTTCGTCCTCCAGGCACCGACACCTATGTCGGGCAATGTAATGCCGGAAGGACGCGTACGGCCTCTGTCCGTCTCAACGGTGGAGGCCATGTCACTCGTAAAGCACATGGGAATCGGCCCTTCGAAGGCCCTGGCGACCGCGGATCTCGCGCTCCCCAAGGCTGTCTAGATCAACCCGGGATCGAGGTCCGGGCTTCCCGTGGAGGCATTGCGGTTTTTAACGGGCATTGATCTCGATCAATTCGTCTGGCCTGATTGCCCGATAGAGGCGTGGGTGCAAGGCATTTCGAAAGTGGGGGAGACCATGTTCCGATTGATCACGTTGCTCCTGGCTTTTTTAATCACATCTGGTGCTTATGCGCAGAGCGAAATACCGCCCGACAGCCGCCTGAAGGCGATCACCAGCACAAAGGCGATCAAGATCGCTTATAGGCGCGACGCGCGGCCGTTTTCGTTCGTGAACGACAGCAATGAACCGATCGGTTTTGCAATTGATATCTGTAAACTTGTCGTGGGTTCGATCGGGCGGCAGTTGGGCGTCGGCGATTTGAAGATCGATTGGGTGCCGGCGACGCTTCAGACGCGCTTTTCGACCGTGGCCAGCGGCAAGGCCGACATGGAGTGCGGATCAAGCACGGCAACCCTTGGCCGCATGAAAGAAGTCGATTTTTCCAATTTCTACTTTGTCGAAAGCACCGGCATCGTTGTTACGAAGGCGTCCAACATCCGTACATTTGCTGACATGGTGGGCAAAAAAATCGCGGTCGCGAGCGGTACCACTAACGAACAAGCTATCATTGCGCAGTTAAAGCAGCAAAAAATCGAGGCGACGCTTATTTCGGTCAAAGACGGTACTGAGGCCGTCGCGATGTTGGAAAGCGGTAATGTCGATGGCTATGCCAGCGACAAGCTTTTGCTGGTCGGCGCTCGCCTGACGAATCCGCAAGCGCTCATGATGTTGCCCGACGACTTATCCGTCGAACCCTATGGAATTGTGCTGCCGCGCGGCGATTGGGCATTCAGGCTGGCAGTCAATACAGGCTTGGCGGAAATTTACCGCGATGGGCGAATCGTGGGCGTGTTCAAGGCCTGGTTTGATCAAATAGGTCTGCAGATGAGCCCGGTGCTGAGGATCATGTATGGACTGGGCGCACTGTCCGATTGATCCCAACCAGCGGGTGGGAATCCGGAGCCTCACCAATTTCGCGCGGCGAAAATTTCAGGCTCATGGGAATCATCATCATAATTCTTTCGCAATCCGAAACCGGCAGACTGCAAACCAGAATTCCCTGCGGGCGGGAAGGTATGATCTGACCTGCTCGTGGAGCAGGCACTTCGTTGGTCGAGGCGTTTTGCAAGTCGGCCTGAGCCGAGTACGAGTGCATCGCGCGCGACAACGCGACGACTAAGGCGATTGTCCCCAGAACGGCTAAGAGGAGTTTCAATTTGCGGGCTATCAAGCCAAACCTCGTCTGATTCTCTTGCTAGCGCAGCTTTTTCAGAACTAGTTGCATTCGGGAGGAAAGGCTTGAAGGAGAATGTCAGCCAAGCATGATTTTTTGTGGAGATCGCATGTAGATGAATTATGCGTTGCGTTCCTTGCTTCGGCATACGTCCATATGCTCACTGTTGTTAATTCCATAACGTTTTCGTGAAGTGTGACCCAAAGGCGTGACTTCACCGCAAATTAGAGGCATAGCAGCGCCACGCACAAGGCGCGCCCGCAAGGGGCGGTCTGGCGCTGCGGTCCGACCACATTTACAGCGGGAGAATTAGCCGATCGCGCGCGTGGCAATTCTGCAATTGCCGATAAATCCGCCTCGATTCGTCCACCATCAATTCGTGCCGCGGGACGTTATGGGCTCTCTGTGAGGCCCATCACAGTCGAAGGTGATTTTTGTGCGCTACAAAAAGAACAGCCGATCAGAAAGGTGACTTGCCGAAGAACAGCTTGAGCATGCGATAGCGCGTCAGGGGGCGAGGCTATGCAATACTTTGGAGCATTGGAAAGGGACGAAGCTGCCTCACAAGTGAGGGACGGCCCGGCGTTCCGTTTTGCCAATTTTGAAATCGATGTTGCGCGTCAGGAGTTACGACGAGCGGGTGATCTGATCCCGGTCGAGCCTCAGGTTTTCGATTTGCTTATTCACCTCATCCGCAACCGCAATCGAATTGTCAGCAGAGAAGAGTTGATAGACGCCGTATGGAAGGGTCGCGTCATCTCGGAGGCGACACTGAGTTCCCGCGTGAGCGCCGTCCGCCGAGTGATCGGGGACAACGGTACTGACCAGTCGCTTATTCGCACGCACCACAAGCGCGGCTTCCGTTTCGTCGGCCGCGTGGACGACGCGAACCGATCGCAGGAGGTGTCTGCAGCAACAGCCGTGCAGCAAGTGTTGGGCAATCCGGAGAGCCGGACGCAAAACGCCCCCGCGTTGCGGGCTACGCTCGCCTTGCCCGACAAGCCGTCGATTGCGGTGCTGCCGTTTCAAAACCGGAGCGGCGATTCTGTACAGGAATACTTCGCCGACGGTCTGACCGAGGACATCATCACGGGCCTGTCGCGCCAGCGGTGGTTCTTTGTCATCGCCCGCAATTCGAGCTTTGCATTCAAGGCCGATGCCGCCGATGTCCGTAAAGTCGCCAGCGAACTCGGCGTGCGCTACGTGCTCGAGGGCAGCGTTCGCAAAGCGAGTGGTCGGGTGCGCGTGACCGCGCAGCTGATCGACGCCAGCAAGGGCATTAATTTATGGGCAGATCGGTACGATCGCGATTTGGCCAACATTTTCGAGCTGCAGGACGAGATTACAAACCGGGTCATAGACTCGGTCGGCTCGCAGATCATCGTGGCCGAAGCGGCCCGCGTCCAACGCAAGTCGCCGCAGAACATCGAGGCATGGGACCTGGTCATGCAGGCGTTGCCGCATATGTGGCGCATGACGGTCGACGAACAGCGTCTGGCTCAGGACCTGTTGCAGAAGGCTGTCGAGCTGGATGCGGACTATGCTCATGCGCATGCGCTGCTTGGATGGACGCACCTGTGCATGTTTAACCTCAACACGCGCATGCCGATCGGAGAATTCACCGAGAAAGCTCTGGCGTGTGGCGCGCGCGCGTTAGCACTCGACGAGCAGGATCATTGGGGCCACCTCGTGGTCGGACTCGGCTACACGCGCCGGCGCCGTCCTGAACCGGCCGTGATGCATCTTTCCAAAGCCCTCGAATTAAATCCGAACTTTGCCCTCGGTCATGCAGGGCTTGGATATGTCTATGCCTGCGGCGGGCAACCTGAGCGCGGGCTCGAATCATTGGAGCAGGCGCAGCGACTCAGCCCCTGCGACCCGTTTCTGGCGATATATGCTCCGGTGGCGCGCTACATGGCGCTCTTCGGCATGAAGAAATACGAGGAAACAATTGCCGTATGTCGCGCCTACGCGGCGCTGCATCCGCACCATGCCGGCGCCTGGCGATTGCTGACCACCTCGCTTGGCTTGCTCGGAAAAATCGACGAAGCTCAGGAAGCCCTCGCGCGCACGCTTGCGCTTCAGCCGGATCTGTCCAGCGCCCATGTCGCTAACAACACGGTGTTCGCCAATCCCGACGACCGGGCCCGATTCCTGTTAGGGCTGCAGAAGGCGGGATTGAGAGATTGATAAGCACTTTCATTAACTTAACTGCAAAACGCTTCCCAGAAAAATGAACCTGGGAAGCGGCTGGGAAGCGGCAGGAACGCCGTGTGTCTATTGGTCAGGGAATTCGGGGATACGTCCGCGAATGTCTTGACCCGGAATCGAATCTCACTATGTTCGCGCCCGGTTGAATCACTCCGCTTGAATGACAGGTTCGCGGTGGAAGAACCGCAAAGAATAGAACGGCTGCATCATACGGAGGCGGAATCAACTGACTGGCTGGTCGCCACCGGATGCCCTAGGCGTGCGAAAGCAGTGTGGGCAAAGGAACCAGAGCGTGCGGTTCGGCCTTAGGGAACCGACTCGGTTACTTACTGACTAGCTAACTAATCGCTAGGCGGCCCGAAGGTGGGTGCCGCGCAGACATTTCCTCGCATTCCCGTGAGGAAGTCTCTGCGCGGCATATTTTATTTGGGGTTGTCCCAATGACCACTGAAAGCTTGCGCGTCCGCGAACGTGGACGTGCGCACCGCTACAGAGAAGCAGCGCAAGTTCTTAATTGCTCAGAACGCCACATCATCCGACTGGTTCGCAGCGGGAAGCTTAAAGCCGATAGACTCGGCGCCCGCGTCGTCAGAATTTTTGACGACGAGCTTGACCGATTCGTCGCTAGCGCGCGGAACGGCGAGTGATTCGTGGCCTACCGCAATGGTGGCGGGCGGACCCTCGATAATCGAGGCGGGGCCCGGGAAGGCTGTCCAGTAGCGGACACGTCTTTACCTGCAAATTTACCCCCAAAAAGCCCAGTAAAACGGGGGTCGGAA
>DAISKM010000011.1:0-21420 GCA_036820945.1 Pseudolabrys sp. | reverse complement strand
GGTCCATACCGTCCGCTGAACGGCAGATTCTGCAGGTCGTCGGTCAGGATCGGCTAGACGCACCGCAAGCCGCGTGTAGCGATAAGACCACATCGTTGTGAATGCGAGCACCAAAAGGCCCGCAATCGACAAGTATTCGATCAAGGGAAAGCCGGCGCGTGTACCCGAGGCGGGATTTCGGCCAAAAACCAGCGCGTAGATCGTAAGCGCCAGCGGGATTGCGCCGACTGCAACCTGCATCCAGAAGCCAAGCCATCCGAGGCGCGAAAATGACTGAGAAAGGCTGTCATTTCGCGACGGCCTGAACACTTTTTGAAACATCCCAAACACGTCAGAATTTCCCCAACGCATTGATGCCGCTATGTTAGCGAATAGCGCCGACCAAGTGTCGTTGGCCTTTGGGGCAATCGTGTCCCGCCGGTAATTGCGGGTAGCCTATTGGCCCGCGTTGGGTCAGGGGAGTTTGTGGGTGACCGAGCCGGATCCAGGACGAACTCAAACTCGCAGCCCTTCGCGGCAGTGGGTGAGATACACGATCACGCTGCTCTTGCTCGCCGCTGTCGTTGTGACCGGGGCGTTGGCATTTCATTCGCGCGATGTTTGGTGGCAAAAATATCTGAGCTTCGTGATCAGGCCGTAACCTGCGGCAATTCGCATCTGGCGTTTGCAGGCTTACAGCGACGGCGCTCAGCGGGTTGGAGAAACTGTTGCAGAATCTGGTTCGAGAAGCGGGCACACCGAAGGTAAGCCACAATGTCCTGTCCAGATCTTTCGGCTGGCTGGCCAAGGCAATTTGGACCCTGTGCCTGGTTCTGATCACAGCCTGGTGCACTCTGGCCATTTACTATTCGAACCTCCCGTGGGCTGGCTTGCGTCTTGCGTTGGCCATCTGCTTTGCCGCCGTCGCGATCTGGGTACTTTGGCTGTCGAGGTTGCGGCGCAAGTTCCTGGTCTTCATCCCGCTGTGTCTAGGCGTCTTCGTGTGGGAGATTTTTATTCCCCCCTCGCACGATCGGCCATGGCGACCGGAGGTCGCCGTGATGCCACGGGCTATCGTCGACGGTGACCGTGTGCGCATCACCGGTGTCCGAAACTTCGACTATCGGAGCGTCAATGATTTCACCGTGCGATACGAGGACCGTGAGGTGCAGCTGTCGCACCTGACGGGCCTCGACTTTTTCGTGTCCTACTGGAGCGAAGGGGTTGTCGGACATACGTTTCTGAGCTTCATCTTCGACAACGCCCCGCCGTTGAGCATCTCGATCGAGACACGGCCGGAGGTAGGTGAGGGCTTTGATCCCGTCGCTTCTCTCTTCAAGCAATTCGAATTGATTTACGTGGTCGGCGATGAACGTGATCTTGTGCGCGTTCGCACTAACTATCGCAAAGAGACAGTCTATCTCTACCACCTCAACTCATCGCCCCGCGACGTACGCCGGCTGCTGATGATCTACCTCGAGCGCATTAACGAACTCGCCGATCGGCCGGAGTTCTATCACCTTCTGAGCAACAGCTGCACGATCAACATTATCCGTTACGCGAACGCCGCCGGCCGGACCGGGCGATTCGATATCCGCCATCTACTTAACGGTCTGGTCGACAGCTATCTTTACCATTCGGGCCGGGTAAACACGATGTTGCCGTTTGATGAACTCCGCCGGCGCTCGCTCATAAACGAGGCCGCGCAGGCAGCTGATGACGCACCCGACTTTTCGGAGCGTATTCGCGCCGCGTTGCCGAGAATTGCACGTTGACCTATCGATGTGCTCGTTGAGATGCAGAAAATGATGCCCGGCAGCGAAAAAAATAGTCGCCGTGTACTCGCTTTTCTCATTTTGATGGCCGTATCGATTATCGGCCTATTTTTGTTGCCGCCGATAACCCAGAATCAGAATTATCACGATTTCGCCGATCAACGAACGATCCTCGGCATACCATATTTCTGGAACGTCGTTTCGAACCTGCCGTTCATTGCGGTCGGAGCGGCGGGACTACTGCAATTTCGTCGAGATCCGGCAATCGCTGCACTTTTCTTGGGAATTCTGATGACCGGCTTCGGCTCGGCCTACTATCACCTTGATCCAAATGATCGCACCCTGTTCTGGGACAGGTTGCCGATGACCATAGGCTTCATGGCCATTCTGTCTATCGCGATCGAAGAACGGCTGGACGCAAGAGCAGGGGCCATTCTGCTTTGGCCGTTGATCGCCGTTGGCGTATTCAGCCTCTTGCTGTGGCGCTGGACCGGAGACCTGCGGCTATATGGCTGGGTGCAGTTCTTTCCCTGCGTCGCAGTGCCGGCACTCTTCCTTCTGTTCGCGCCAAAATACAGCGGCACATACTATTGGCTCATTGCCGCGGCTTTATATGCGCTTGCAAAGTTGTTCGAGTTCTACGACAGGGCGATTTATTCTTTCGGGTCGATTTTGAGCGGACATTCGCTCAAGCACATTGCTGCAGCCGCCGCTTGTTTCGCTATTTTGCAATATTTTCAGAAGCGGAAGCCAATCGGCACTGAATCATCACGCGCACGACATGTTGATTTCCGTCTCCCCGAGTCCTAGCATTTTTGTCGGTTGAATGCTTGCGGTCCGGAGTGCTGACGATGGCATCTGATCGGCGCCGCCGGTTGAAATTACCAAGTGGTTTTATCTGGCTATCGGTGCTTCTCTCATTCCTTTGGTTCGCGGCCAATTCATCTTTCGCAATTGAAGCACTTGTAACTGGCGCGCTCATATCGATGGCGCTGGCCTACATGTTCACACGGAGGCCCGGCGCGTGGCGCGATATCCACGCCTCGCCGGAACGCGCATATCATTTCGTTCTCTATACAGGCGTTTTCCTCGTCGAGCTTGTCCGCGCGAACATCAATATGATGCGTTACGTCTTTGCGCCGCGCATCGACATCAAACCTGGAATCGTCAGAATCAAGACCAAACTTACCACCCCGGTGGGGCGATTGGCGCTCGCGAATTCCATCGCACTGACGCCTGGATCGCTCGTGATCGACATCGAGGGCGACAATCTCTTTGTTCACTGGCTCGACGTTAAAACAACAGATCCGGACGAAGCAACTCGCGCTATCGCCGGTCCGTTCGAGGAACATTTGGAGAAGACCTTTGGCTGAACAAATCCTCATGGCCGCGGCAATTCTGATCTTTCTCGGAGTGGCGTTCAGCGTGCTGCGTCTGATTCTCGGCAGGACTGTGATAGATCGTGTTGCGGCCGTCGATACGCTGACAGTCGTATCCATTTCCCTGATTGCTCTCTATGCGCATGTTGCCGGTCGCTCCATTTATTTGGATGTCGCGTTGGTTTATGGCGTTCTGAGCTTTCTGGCGGTGCTCGCGATTGCCCGCTATCTCGAGCAAGGTCTGTAACGGCATGCTCGAGCTTTTCGTCTATCTGTTGTGCGGCAGCATTCTTGTGAGCGGCATTCTTGCCGTCCGCCTCGCCAGCACCTTGGCTGCGGCGGTCAGCGGGGGGCTAGCCAGCCTTTTCGCCGCGGTCTGCTACGTCATGCTGGGAGCACCCGACGTCGCGATGACGGAAGCGTCGATCGGCTCCGGCCTATCGGTACTCATATTCCTCTATGCAATCCGCAGGACGACAGAGAAAGCACCATGATGGAGTTGATCGGAAGCATTCTCGTTCTGCTTGGCGCGATCTTCCACTTTTCAGCAGGGCTCGGCATGTTGCGCATGCCCGATGCGTATACACGCATGCAGGCGGGCACCAAGGCTTCCACGCTCGGCAACACCCTGGTTCTCGCGGGTCTCGCGATCTATCACCCGGGGTGGAGCCTGAAGCTTTTGATCATCGTCTACTTTGTGCTGATGACTAATCCGGTTTCTTCGCATGCGCTGGCCCGGGCAGCGTACGCCATCCGGATTCCAATGGCGGGCGATACAGGGATAGATGCGCTGCGTGACTCGCGGCAAAAAACTGGAGGCGGTACATGATCCGCCGCCTCTTCACCATCGTCGCCATAGTCTCGTTTGGGCTTGTTTTCGCAAGTTTGGCAATCGGCTATACCGAACAGCAATTTCTGCGGCCATTGGCGGAAAGCTACGTCAGGCTCGTCCCGCAGGCGCTTGGCGCACCGAACGTCATTACCGGCATCCTCCTGACTTACCGGGGCTTCGATACGCTCGGAGAGGTCGCCGTGCTGTTCATGGTGGCGGCGAGCGTCGGTCTCGTGCTGGGTGCGGGACGCTCGCCGCCCAGCGTGTCCTCGGAGGATCGTCCCGAAGAAGCCCGACCGCCGTCGGAAATCGTGCGAAGTGGAGCTGAAATTCTCGTTCCGCTCATTTCCATATTCGCAGCCTATATCATCATGAATGGTCACTTGTCCGCGGGCGGCGGCTTCCAGGGCGGCGCCGTGATCGCCTCTGGCGTTTTGCTGATGCTGCTGGCCTATCCGCAATTCCAGCCCAATCTCGAATTCCTTAGCGCCACCGAGTCCGTAGCCGGGGCGCTCTTCGTGCTTGCGGGCATTGCGGGGCTGATTGTGGCGGGCGGTTTTCTGGATAACCGCATCCTTCCGCTTGGACAGTTTGGTGCCTTCTTTAGCGCCGGCGCCATCCCTCTTTTGTCGGTACTTCTGGGCGTCAAGGTCGGCTGCGAGCTGAGCGTCATCCTGGAAAAATTCCGTCCCTGAAAGCTGTCAAAGGCCGATTGATGATCTCAAGCATCGTCCTCATAACAGGTCTTTTGCTGATCCTTGTCGGGCTTTGGGGTTTGCTCACCCACCGCAATATTCTGCGGATCATTATTGGTTTCTCTCTGATGGGGACCGGCACCCATATTGTTACCGTCGCAATTGGCTATGTCAGGAACGGCACGGCGCCAATTATCGATCGGGCACTGGATCTGTCGGAAGCCACATCGCGTGTCGTGGATCCGATACCTTCGGCGCTCGTGGTCACGGCTATCGTGATCGGTATGGCTGTTACGGCAGTCATGCTTGCCTTTGCTATCCGGCTTTACGACTCCAAGAAGACGCTGTCGATCGACGCCTTCACGGAGTCGAAATGGTAGCCAGTCTTCTTCATCCCCTGAACATCTTCATTGTGGGCCTGGGCGCGGGATTTTTGATTCCGCTGTTCGACCGTCTCGGCAAATCCTGGGTTACGACCGTCTTTGTTCTTGCGCTCGCGACAATGACGCTGATCTCTGGCTATGCCGTGCTGTCGCTTTTGCAGGGCGCGGTGCCGATCGAGATTTTGACGGGCGGTGCGAACCCTCCCTATGCGATCAATCTGCGCATGGGTCTTGCCGAAGGTATTTTCGCATTCTGCGTCAACCTGGTCTCACTCCTTGGTGCCACGTACATCGCGCGCGAAAGATACGGCGTATTGCTGCTCTCCCTGCTGCTCGTCATGGGCATCCAGGGCATGGTGATGACCCGCGATCTCTTTAATCTCTTTGTATTCCTGGAGATTGTCTCTATCGCTACCTACGGCCTTCTCGGATTGCGCGACACGCCGGCAGCATTGTCGGCGACGTTCAAATTTCTCATGGCCACAGTGCTGGCATCGACATTCTTTCTGATTGGCACCGTGCTGCTCTATGCCGCTACGGGCATCCTCAACATCGACGATCTGATCGCAAATCGCGACGCAATCTCCGGCCCAATTGGCTTCGCCGCACTCATGTTCCTGCTGGCATGCCTGTTGTTGGAGCTCAAGCCGTTCCCGGCAAATGGATGGGGCCTCGACACTTATGAAACAGCACGCAGCGACATCGCCGCGATGATCTCGGGCGGCGTTTCAGCCGGCGTCTTCTATGCGCTGCTCAAATTGTTGCCGCTGTTCGACGACCAGCTCGAGGTCATTGCAGTCCTCGGTGCAGTAACATTCGTCTTCTCAAACCTCATCGGTCTCCGGCAGACGAAAGCGCAACGCCTCCTTGGCTATTCCTCTGTAGGTCAGATTGCGCTGCTGACCATCGCCGCCTCTTTGCTCTACCGGCTGGATGCGGAGGATGACGTTTTCCTCGTGGTCGGCGGTCTCTTCGTCAACCACCTGTTCGCGAAGGTCGGACTCTTCTGGCTCGCCGGTTACGTCGGCAAGGAACGCCTGAAGGACTGGTCAATTCTCGCCGGAAAGCCGGGCGTGATCTTTCTATTCGGGCTACTGATCGTTGCAATTTCTGGCCTGCCGCCATTCCCTGGATTCTGGGCGAAGTGGCAACTCGTCATGATCCTGGCCGCCAACGGGCTCTATTTGTGGATCGCAGTGGCGCTCGTCGGCTCGATCCTGGAAGCGGCCTATATGTTCCGCTGGCTTGGCCTAAGTCTTCAACCGTCTGCCGAGGTGGATACAGCTGTGCATCGGCAGACCGAGTTGCTGCCGGTCGTCGGAATGGCTGTTCTACTTGTTGTCAGCAGTTATTTCGCCGCCGACCTCGCCGGACTCTCTGCTCTGTGGGTGTATCTGCCGCTTATTGCAGGTCTCGCGGTGTTCATGCTCGCTCGGTTGCCCGGCCTCGCTCAAGGCGTCGTAACCCTTGTTCTTGTGCTCGCCGGCGGCATCTGGCTCCTCCTCGGTTTGTCTGGCCTGAACTATCTCTTCGCTGTCCTTTTGCTCGCCGGCGGCCTCGTCGTGTCGATCGCCTGCCTCGCCCGCGTGGACCCGCGCCCCGGCTTCTATCCGACGCTGGCCATCCTGCTGCTGTCGTTGCCTGCGCTCGCAAACGCTACGACGAGCCTTGAGTTCATTTTCATTTGGGAACTGATTACGCTGTCTTCCTATTTTCTGATACTGCGAAGGTCCGACGCCGCACCGCATGCGCTGAAATATCTGCTGTTCTCGCTTGCCGCAGCCTTTTTCCTGTTGTGCGGTTTCGCGGTGTTGCAAGCGCAGACCAACAGCGTGTCGCTGTCGGCGCTGCGGTTGGCGGGTCCGGACAGTGCTCCGGTCTTTGTGCTGCTTGCCATTGGCCTGCTGATCAAGGCCGGTGCCATCGGCGTTCACGTCTGGCTGCCAGACGCCTACGCGCAAGCCGATGACGATGTCTCGGCCCTGCTTTCGGCCGTCGTCAGCAAGGTGGCCATCTTGGGATTACTGGTCGGCACCTATGTCGCGATCCGTTCTGAGGTGAGCCTTAATCTGGCTCTGGTCCTCGGCTGGATCGGCATGCTGACCACGCTTGCCGGCGCCATGCTGGCGGAACGCCAGGATGACATGAAGCGCATGCTTGCCTATTCGAGCATGAGTCAGCTTGGCTACATTGTTGCCGCGATCGCGCTGATGAGCCATCTGGGCTGGGTCACGGCGCTGTATCTTGTGGCCAATCATCTCTTGGTGAAAGGCGTCTTGTTCCTCGTTGCCGCTGCTGTGATTGTCCGAACCGGCACGCGTCGACTTCGCGATCTGGGCGGGCTTGCCCGCGCGATGCCTCTCACATTCGCCTCCGCGGCCATCGCCATTGTTGCGATGTCGGGGTTGCCTCCGCTTGCGGGCTTCGGGGGCAAGTGGCTGCTGCTGAGCGCGATGATGGAGAAGGGCTGGTACGGTCCGGCCGTGATGACGCTGCTGGCGACTTTTGTCGGTTTCCTCTACATGGCACGTTTTATCCAGGCGATCTTTTTCGAGCCTCGCAAGGCCTGGCATCACAGCGTGACGGAAGCACCAATTCTCTTGCTGATACCGCAATATCTTCTGGTCGCAGGCATCTTGATGATGTCTTTTTTTCCAAAACTCCTGATCGAGCCGATCTCCCAAGCAATCGATCCGCAATTTGCTTCGACGCTGGTGTGGCAGGGCATGTCGCTGGAGATGATCTACGGCTACTGGAATCCTCTCCCGGTCATGGCGTTTGCGGTGATCGTTTCGGCGATCGTGTTCGGATTGTTCTGGTTGATACGACGGGCTGGCTGGTTTTCGTCCGGCGCCACGCCCGTCGGCCTGCATCATTTTTTCGTGACAGCGTTCACGGCTTTGACGCCGCCTTTCGCCACGGCATTCTGGGGCAGCGTGACCGCTGCCATCAAGTCGCTCGCGCAACGCTCGCGGACGCTCTACACCGGTAACGGTCAGACATACAGTTTGTACATCTTGTATTACTTTCTTGTTCTATATGTCGCCGGTGGAGGCTTTCGTTAGCTAAAACGACCCGAGCGTTGAACCTAAAAATATTACGACGACCAAAGCCAAAATCGGACCCACAATATTGGCCATGACCATGTCGAAATAGCTCTTGCGATGAGTTGATCCACACACGGCGAGCAACGTCACAACGGCGCCATTGTGGGGCAGGCTGTCGAGCGTACCCGAGCCAATCACAGCGATGCGATGCATCAGTGCCGGATCTATTCCGGTTTCGACGGCAAGGCGCAAATAGGTCGCGCCAAGTGCATCGAGAGCGATGGTCAATCCGCCGGACGCGGAGCCGGTCAAGGCGGCAAGGACATTCGTGGCGATAGCGAGTGAAACCAGAGGGCCTCCGGCGATCGATAGCACCCAGTCCCGCACCATCGCGAAAGCGGGGAGCGCCGCAACGACTGCGCCGAATCCGACAAGGCTTGCGACGGCAAAAATTGGCAGCACAGCCGCATTCGCGCCCGCATCCATGCTGGCCCGCGGATCGGGCAGACGTTGCCAGTTGATGACAATGAGCGTGGCACTGGCGGCAGCGAGCGCAACCGCTACCGACCATACGCCTGCGACGGCGGCAAGCGACGTGCCGCCCCAACGCTCTTCAGCCAGAAATGAGAAATCGAGACGCGGCAAGATGAAGATTGACATCAACAGGTTGAAGGCAACGACCACCAAAAGCGGAATAATTGCCATGCCGACCGATGGTGCCGTGTCGGCATGCTTCCCATGCGAAATCTCGGCGGGATCGAACTCGTGCGCGACCGTGGCCCGTTCGCGGATGAACTGATCGTCGGCAACCTGCTTGGTTACGACATCAACCTCGCCACCAAAGCCTTCGCCAGACCTGCGCGCCGAGGCTTCGGCGCGACCAAGCCACCACAGCCCGAATGCCAACATGATTGCTGATGCGATAATTCCCAATCCGGGCGCTGCAAATGGTGTGGTGCCAAAAAACGGCATCGGAATTGTGTTCTGGATCGCGGGCGTTCCCGGCATTGCCGACATCGTGAAAGTCGACGTTCCGAGGGCAATCGCTGCCGGCATCAGACGCTGCGGTATATTGGCCGCCCGGAATAGCGCCCGGGCCATCGGCGCCAGCACAAAAAAGGCGACGAACAGGCTTACGCCGCCGTAGGTGACGAGTGCGCCAGCCAGCACGACGGCCAGGATCGCGCGCTGGTGCCCAAGCTTTTCACTCATGAAATTGGCGATGGTGTGCACCGATCCGCTGTCGTCCATGAGTTTTCCAAACAGCGCGCCGAGCAGGAATATCGGGAAGAATTGCGCGATGAACTGTGCCGCGGTGCCCATGAAAGTTTGCGTCCAATGGGCAAGAAGGGGTTCTCTCGCGGTGGCGGCCGCAACCAGCGCAACAGCCGGGGCGAGGAGAAGCACGCTCCAGCCTCGAAAAGAAAGCCAGATAAGAAGTCCAAGCGCAGCGAGTATACCGACAAGACCCATGGCATCAGACCTGCTGCAGCAGAACGTCAAGGTCGATTGAGGATTGCTTGCCTACATTTCCTGCGTGGGCGCCGAGGAAGGCCTCGGCGGAACGCCGGCCTTCATCCCGCAACATGGATAGAAAGTCCCATTCGGCATTGAATTTGGACGATGCCCCAAGCGTAGGAAGCACTGAGCTCGCGATCAAATGAATGCGCATGTGAGCCCACTGCGCTCCCTCGCTGCTTCCCGGATCCGCTACTTGCCGCAACAGCGCGATCATGCGCAGCTCCTTGAGCAGCGTGGCGTTGAACGAAACTTCGTTCAACCGATCGAGAATCTCGCGCGCCGATCGCGGAGTGCCGGGCCTCTCGACAGGATTAACTGCGACAAGCACTGTGTCCTGCGATTTGCACTCGCGAACGAGGGGCGTGATTGTCGGATTGCCGGAATAACCGCCATCCCAATAGGGCTCTCCTTCGATCTCAATTGCTTGGAATAGCGTCGGCAAACAGGCAGAAGCCAGAAGAACATCGGGCGTAATCTCGGCGTTGCGAAAGACGCGGCCGCGACCCGTTCGGACATTGGTGGCTGTTACAAACAGCCGGATCGGAGCTCGCGCCAGCAGACCAAAATCGACTGAATCAGCGAGGACATCGCGCAGTGGATTGCTGCCGCGCGGGGTCAAATCGTAGGGCGAGAAAACGCGGCTGGCGAGGTCGAAAGCGAGGTAGAACGGCGATGTATCGAGTGTCCATCGACCCAGCATGATATCCAGCGGACTGCGCCGGATCGGGCTAAATCGCGCCGAGTGCGAAACACGTTTCCAGAAAGCATCGAGCGCAGCCTTAGCGCCTGCGGGTCCGCCTGCGGCGAACCCAGCCGTCAAGACGGCACCATTCATTGCTCCTGCGGACGTGCCCGATATGCCATCGATGCGCAGCCAAGGCTCTTCCAGGAGCCGGTCCAGCACGCCCCACGTGAAAGCGCCGTGAGACCCGCCTCCCTGCAACGCGAGGTCTACGAGCACTGGATCGCGATCGGACCTTGGTTGTTTCGCCATCGTAACCTCATATTCTACGCGCTATCGGCCGACTGGCGGCGTTGCGCTAGTGCACCGTTGCGAGTTTCGCATCCGAACGAACTTCCTCACCGCGGAACCAGGCCACATAGAGTGTCGGAAGGAAAACGAGCGTAAGGATTGTTCCAACAAGCAATCCTCCCATGATGGAGAAGGCCATCGGTCCCCAGAACACCGTTGGCGCGATCGGAATCATGCCGAGAACCGTCGAGATCGCCGTCAGCATGATCGGGCGGAAGCGCGTGCTGCTTGCGTCGACCGCCGCTTGCCAAATGTCCTTGCCCTGGCTTCTTTCAGCTTCAATTTGACCGATGAGAATCACGGCGTTCTTGGTAATCATGCCGAGCAGCGCCAGAATGCCGAGGATAGCGACGAAGCCAAGCGGCTTGCCGGACAACAACAGAGCTCCCACGACGCCGATCAGCCCGAGCGGCCCAACGCTCAGGACGATGAACAGAAGGGAGAAGCTTCGCAGCTGCACCATCAGAACGGTGAACATGATCAGAAGCATCGCTGGCACGACGGCAACCACCGAAGCCTGCGCCTTCGCGCTGTCCTCCACGACGCCTCCCACCGCAATCCGGTAGGGCCGCGGCAGAGTCTTGTTCAGCTCCGCAATTGACGGCGCCAATGCGTCAACGACGGTCGCAGGGAGCACACCCGCTTTGACGTCGGCCTGCACCGTCAGTGTCGGAACCCGGTCGCGACGCCAGATCAAAGGCTGCTCCTGGTCATAGGTGAAGGACGCAAATTGGCTGAGCGGCACGGTCCGTCCGTTCGCAAGCGGCACCTGGATGGACCGCAGCGTATCGAGCGAGACTCGTTCCTCGTCGGTCGCACGCGTAACGACGTCGACCAGATAGATGTCGTCGCGCACTTGCGTGATGGCGCTGCCCGAAATGACTGTATTGAGGACGCTCGCGAGCGCTTGCGAGCTGAGCCCCAACAGACGCGCCTCGTTCTGGTCGATCTTGATGCGCACCTGTCGTGCCGGCTCGAACCAGTCGTAGTTGACGTGCACCACCTGCTGATTTGTTGCGACGGCCTGAGCCAGCTTTAGGGAAATATCTCGCACCTGTGCGATGTCCGGCCCGCTGACGCGGTACTGAACCGGCCATCCGACCGGCGGGCCCAGCTCAAGAGTCGAGACGCGGCTGACAAGGTTGGGGAATTCGTCGGCCAGAACCTTTTCAAGCTTCTGTCGCAGGCGTTCGCGCCCGGGGATGTCCCTGGCGACGACGACAGCCTGGCTGAAGAAGTTGTTCGGAAGCTGGACGTTTAACGGCAGATAGAACCGGATTGCACCGCGCCCCACGTTGGTGCTCCAGCGCGCGACGTCAGGATCATCCTTGAGGACATCGTCCAACCGGCGCGCCACAGTTTCGCTGGCAAAAATCGAGGCATTTTGCGGCAGCGTCATGTCGACGAGCAGCTCGGGACGGTCCGACGACGGGAAGAACTGATTGGGAATGAGTCGTACGGCGAAAACGGAAGCGACAAACATTGCGAGCGTAAGAGCGATTGTTAGCCATCTCGCCCGCAGCGCTCCGGTGAGGAACGCGCGGTAGGTTCGGAACACCCAGCCCGGTTCGGATGACGTTGCCGCCCTGGGTGGAGTGAGGATGGCAACCCCCAGCAACGGCGCGAACAGGACGGCGACGAACCAGGACACAAGCAACGCGATGGTCACGACGGCAAAAAGCGAGAAGGTATATTCGCCCGCGCCGCTGGCGGCGAAGCCAACGGGGACAAAGCCTGCGATAGTTACCAACGTGCCAGCCAACATGGCGAATGCATAGGTGCGGAATGCGAACGTCGCGGCCTGCACCTTGTCGTCGCCCTGTGCCAACCGCGTTAGCATGGCATCCGTGGTTGTCATGGCATCGTCGACCATCAAAGCAAGGGCAATGATGAGGGCCCCAAGCGAAATGCGCTGCATGTCGATGCCGGACATCTGCATGATGGAAAAAATAACGACAAGCGTAAGCGGGATGGCGGAGGCGATCACCAGGCCTGGACGGAAGCCGAGGCTGACGAAGCTTGCCAAGAGAATGATCGCGACCGCCTGCCACAGCGACGTCATGAATTCGGAAATGGCGCTTTCGACGGTTGCTGGCTGATCCGCCACGAGTTTCGGTTCAACGCCGACCGGCAAATCCGCAGTGATCTCGGCAATAGCACGTTGAACATTCTTGCCGAGGGCCAGGATGTCGCCGCCGTCGCGCATGGCGATGGCAAGCCCGATGGCGGGTTGTCCGTTGACGCGGAACAGCGGCTGCGGAGGATCGGCAAAGCCGCGCCTGACGCGCGCAATGTCACTCAGGCGCAACATGCGCCCGCCAACCGCGAAGTTGACGTTCGCCACGTCCTCTTCGGACCGGAATGCGCCAGACACGCGGAGTAACAGTGTTTCATTGCCGGTCTGGATCGTGCCGGCCGGCTGCACGACGTTCTGCGCCTGCAACGCCGAGATCAGAGCCGAGCGATCGATTCCAAGACTGGCCAGCTCTTCCATCGAGAATTCGACGAAGATCTTTTCGTCCTGGGCGCCGAGAATTTCGATCTTGGAAACGTCGCGGACGTGGAGGAGCTTCGAGCGGACATCCTCGACATAGTCGCGGAGCTCCCGGTGAGTGAATCCGTCTGCGGTGAAGCCGTAAATGATCCCGAACGTGTCGCCGAACTCATCGTTGAAGCCCGGTCCGACTACGCCCGCGGGCAGGGTGTGACGCATGTCGCCGATGCTTTTGCGGACATGGTACCAGATGTCCGGAATCTCCCTGGCGCCCGTGCTGTCCTTGAGATTGACGAAGATAGTGGTCACCCCCGCACGCGTGAAACTGCGCAGGAAGTCGAGCTTTGGTGTTTCCTGCAGCGTGCGCTCGAGCCGTTCGGTAACCTGTTTGAGCATGTCGTCGACACTGGCGCCCGGCCATGCGGCCTGCACCACCATTGTCTTGATGACAAACGATGGGTCTTCGTTGCGTCCGAGCCTCACGAAAGCGAAAAGACCTGCAACCACTGCCACGATCATCAGATAGACCGTGAGCGACCGGTTATTGAGCGCCCATTCGGAAAGATTGAAGCCCATATCACGGCTCCAACCCGAGCAGCCGCACTTTCTGGCCGGGGTGCAGGGCTTGCACGCCCGCAGTAACGATGACCTCGCCGGTCGTAAGGCCGCCCGAGACCGCCACTCTGGCCGGGTCGTAACGCAACACGTCGACATTGCGAATCGAAACGGTGCGGTTCGACGGGTCGACAATCCAGACAGCTGGTTGACTATTGAATTTCGTCAGCGCGGTTGCGGGGATGTCGATGACGGGCACTGAATCGCCTTCCATGCGCCCCGTCACCGTCGCGCCAAGCAGCATGGCTGCCGGAGGATCGTTCAGGCCGACCTTGACCGCGAAAGTCCGCGTGACGGGGTCTGCTTGGGGCGCGACTTCGCGCACGCGACCAGTCGTGGTGACTTTTGGATCGTCCGTGAGGCTCACGGTAATACGAGGATCACTTGGTGCGGTGCGGAGTACCTGTGCCGGTACGTCAAATACCGCATCACGTCCGCCTCTCCGGGCGACTCGAACAATCATTTGGCCGGCCTGCACGACTTCACCTGTACCAGGACCGACGGCAGTGACCACTCCGGGCGCGTCCGCTTTGAGTTCGGTAAAGCTCACTTGGTCGTATGCAGTCTTCACTTGCGCCTCGGCGGCATCGACCTGCGACTCCGCAGTTTGCAGCGCCTGCTTGGCCTGGTCGTGATTTGCGCGCGTGGTCCAGCCTTGCTTGAGCAAGGTGTCCTGCCGCTCGAAATGATTGCGCGCCTGCGTCAGTTGACCTTGCGACGCAATGAGGTTGGCTTGCGCCGCACGCAGTGCATTCCGTTCATTCTGGGATTCCAGCCGCGCGACAACCTGTCCGGCCTCCATGCGGTCGCCGAGCTTGCGATCGTTTTCAAGCACCCGGCCGGAGATGCGAAATGCAAGCGCGACTTCGTCCTCCGCCTCGATTCGGCCGGTCAAGGTGACCGCCACGCCGGCGGCGCGTTGCTCGACCGTCGCCGTTCGAACCGGCCGCGGTTGAGGTACCGCGGTATCGGTTTGTGGGGAACAACCCGAGACGATTGAGAGTGCCAATGCGGCCAGAACGGCGGCCGTCGCGCGACACTTAACTTGATCGGCGCATGGAGGCATGTTCCGAGTCTTCTCCTGTGAACCGGTGCGGATGATGAATGCGAGGCGGTTGGCCAGGCGCGAATTGCTGCATTGCAGCCAGATTACCGTAGCACCGAGAACCGCAGATATTGGACCTCGGTCCCATTCGCGATCCGTTGCAATAGTTTGGCCGTCGACCTTTCACGCAGGGTGCGCATTTGCGAATGGAATACGAAAGTACCGGTATCGCCTACAGCGATGTCATCAATACAGAATCGCGCTCAATTTCAGGCCTGCTAAGCGATCGCTATGAGCGGCAAAACCAGTAGTGCCGCTGTCCCAAATAACCTGTCCTTTCGTATGCCGTGAACCGCGTGTGTAACAGCATTTGTCTATTGGCGGTGTCATACTCTTGCTTGCTCACGGCGAGGCACCGATCGGACGGCGGCTCCCCTGCATTCGCCGAAAGAAAAGGTGCCGCGGTCAGCATCAGCCCGATTGCGCAGACCAAAATCCCTATGAGAGCAATAAGTTTTCTGTTCATTTGCTGACCTATTGTAGACGCATGGGACGGCGGGAATTCTGATGCGCGACGAAGTAAGGGCTCGGATTGCACCAGCCGCGATTGCCCGCGAGCACATTCGGTAGGCATTGTTCAATCGAGCGATAATGGCAATCCCAATGCATGTCGCCATCGCCTCCAGACGTTACGGCGCACCAGGGCGACTCGGAGGCTCCAACCGGCTGCAGGCTCAGGACCAAAGCAGCAAAAGCGACAGCACCAGCCAAAATTATGCGCAGCATTTTCGCTACCTCCAATTTTGGAGTGTGGTGCATGCAAAGTAGAGCCCAAGCCTGCCTATCGCATGTGATGAGAGTCACAGAACTTGCGATTGGTATTGCGATACGGCAGAGCGTTACTACCCTCGCTGAGCGCATTTGCTGCGGCGGGCGCAGAAGGCGCTGCAAGGCCTGCAAACCGCACTCTCTTGTCGCTTGCCAGTGTGGCCAGTGGCAGGAACCAAACCTGTGGCCGACGGTTGACGGCCATGATCGTGCAGGGTTGCGGGCTCACATCATTCCATATGCCATTTGGCATATTGCTTGGTTTTGTTTTCTTGGCTGGTCCGGTTGCGATAGCCAAGCCGCTCGATGTCCGGGCGGTTAATGAGGCCCAGTGGGAGGCAACCCCTGCAAAGAGCCGTGCGCTCGCAACCAGGGCTCAAATCTTGCTGGCTCGATCGAATTTTTCGCCCGGCGAGATTGACGGAAATCCCGGAGAAAACCTGGACAAGGCAGTCGCTGCATTTGCCGCAAGCCAGGGAGTCGCAAACAAGCTCACACAGGAGCTCTGGCAAAAACTGATTTCAACGTCCGACCAGCCCGCGCTGGTCGATTACACCATTTCCGATGACGATTTGCGCGGCCCCTTCGCGGAGAGAATTCCCGAAAAAATGGAAGACATGAAGGATCTCCCGGCGCTTCCGTATCGGAATCCGAAAGAGAAGATCTCGGAAAAATTTCACATGAGTCCCGATCTGCTTGCGGCATTGAATCCGGGACAAAGGTTCGACACTGCAGGGACCAGGATTGTCGTTGCAAATGTTTCGACCCTTAACCTGCCGAAAAAAGTCGCCCGAATAGAAGTCGACAAGAGCGAGCAGGCCCTGAGAGCCTTTGCTGCCGACGGCAACTTGTTGGCTTACTACCCGGCCACGGTCGGCAGCCAGGAGAAGCCTGCGCCAAGCGGCACGCTGAAAGTCACCGTGGTGAGGAAAAATCCCACTTATCGCTATAATCCCGATTACGCTTTCAAGGGCGTTCGAAGCAAAAAGCCATTCACAATCAAACCCGGGCCTAACAATCCGGTGGGCTTGGCCTGGATCGGTCTATCGGGCGAAGGTTATGGCGTCCACGGCACTCCCGACCCGTCGAAAATCAGTAAAGCCGAATCGCATGGCTGCGTCCGGTTGACGAATTGGGATGCCTTGCAGCTCGCGTCCGTCGTGTCGAAAGGAACTCCGGTCGAGTTTATCGGCGAGCAAAAGTCTCCCGCAGCCTCTAAACATCGTCGTCAGCAGCGTGCGGGCCACTGAGCGCAAGAGTGTCGCATACGCGAGCCAGCCCATCCTGCACGTTCGATGGTGCTGATCAGCGCGATTCTTCCTCAATCCTGACGCCATCGACTGGCTGCTCGGCCGAGACCGGATCGGACGCCGGGAAAGTATCCTTCAGCGCCTCGTCGAGCGCCATATCACGGCGTCGTTGGTCGCGAAGCGCGCGACCGTTTCCGGCTTGATGACGTTTGTGTTTAGCTTTGGCAGTCATCTGGATTGTCACCCGCTAAGAGTTTCGTGCAAAACCATGGCGAAACGACGGTTACGCTGAGGTCCTGCTGACCAATGAAGGTGATTGATCAGGCGCGATCGCGCATCTGGGTGACACCCTCCTGTTTGGCGCAATGGGCGCAACAATAGATAATGTCGTCTTTTTCAACGCCATGACCCACAACATGCGTACCGCAATGGGCGCAAGTCGGGGCGAGAGCCTGGATGGCACATTCGAAGCTGTCAAAGATGTGGTTCTTTCCGTTTAAAGTGACCTGGAACGCCTTGTCGTAGTCATTGCCGCAGGTTTCGCATATTGGCATTGCCGTCTCCCGAATGAGATCCATGTAACGCGAAACCCCCATGGCATCAGGCTAGTTCCGCAAATTGCTCCGTTTTGGGTTCCACGCCGGTGCTGCCGCACTATCGGCGCCGATTTGTGCGAAGATGTTCGACTCGGTCGTGGTACCACCAGTTGGTTCCAGGCTTAGAAGGGGGAAGGATGTCGATAACAGAAAATCTGGTGACCAGCGTCGCTGCGCTGGAAGCGCTTTACGACGCTCCGCCCTGGGCTGCGGTTGCGAAAGCAACAGACACGCTGATCGCCCCTTACCGGGCCTTCATAGAATTGGCACCGTACCTGACCCTCGCAACGGTCGGAGCGGACGGCGTCGATTGTTCGCCTCGCGGGGACGCTCCGGGCTTCGTTTCGATCTTGGACGAGAAGACGCTTTTGATCCCCAACCGAAACGGCAACAATCGAATTGAGAGCTTGCGTAACATCGTTCGGGATCCCCGCGTTGCGATCCACTTCCTGATTCCCGGCTGCGCCGAGAGTTTGCGCCTCAGGGGCCGCGCAGCAATATCCGCCGATCCGACCCTGACCGCTAGCTTCGCGATCGACGGAAAAAGTCCGCGGACGGTCATCATTGTCAGTGTCGAGAGCGTCTACTACCACTGTGCGAAAGCCATTCACCGCTCGAAGCTGTGGGACGCGTCGACACACGTTGATCGCAGCAGCCTGCCAAGTACCAACGCGATCCTTGCCGCCATCCAATGGCGGCGTTGCCGCAACGCCATGCAGATAGGACAGCGGCGAGCGGACCCTACACCGCTGCTAGACCCAAGGGTCGATGAACCCGGACCCGCCCCAAGAGCACAATGAGGTCAGACGCAGGCAACCTCGTTTGACTTAAGCGTTGGCCGGCCGTGAGTTTGGCGCCGAACGAACATGGGCAAACCGTCGCCTGGCCTGAGCGTCATGCGGTGGACGGGCCAGACGATGTGACTCGGCTTTACTTCGAGTTCGAAATTTCGCGTAATGGCGGCCTCCACCAGTGTATTTGGATACGGCACCGGGGGCAGGTGGACGAAATGAACTGTGTCGCGCCAACATCGTTTCGTGCGCTTTTGTCGAATTGTACTCGATTCAAGAAGCGATCGCGGCTATTTAGGTTCCGAGGCAAATGTGCGAAAACGCTTTAGGTGGAGCTGAAAGTGCTCCATCTTTTTGTCACAAACGGTCTAAACAAGGAAAACTGGCTCCAGCAGCGCGCTATGGCTATTAGGGCATTGCCAGGTTCACACTCGATACAATTTATTTTCTGTCATATTGGTGACGATGAAACGCAGCGCGGACCACGAAAATCAGACAAGTATTGATGTGGCCATGATGCAGCGCTGCATTGAACTGTCGGAAACAGCGACACAAAAAGGTGAATTCCCCTTCGCAGCCATCGTTTGCGAGGGGCCGAATATTGTTGCCGAAGAGATCAACCGCGTCGCGCAAAATGGCGACGTCACCCGGCATGCCGAGCTATTGGCCGTTTCCAAGGCGCAACAGATGCTCGGCCGCAGGGATCTGTCTCGCTGCACCCTTTACTCGAATGTCGAACCCTGCGTGATGTGTGCTTTTCCAATTCGAGAAACACGAATGGCGCGTGTCGTTTTTGCGATAAGATCGCCGATGATGGGGGGCTTCTCAAAATGGAATGTCCTGCGCGATGCCGAGATCGCAAATGTGATGCCTGAATCGTTCGGCCCCGTCCCGGAAACAATCGCTGGGCTGATGCAGAAGGAAGCCGAGGAAGTCTGGCGGAAATGGAATCCGATAATCTGGGGGGTGATTAAATCTCGTGGCTGTTTCGGCTCAGCCGATCACTTGGATCACAGGCATGGCGTGCCGCTCGAAATCGGTTTTTTGCGCCGGATGCTGATCCAGTATCGCAATCGGCATTCGGTCTGATCGCGTCCGCCGGTCTGCTCGTCAGCCGGCATGCTGCGTTTGATTGACAGATCGCACGCATCCAGTTGAACAGGATTTTTCAGCAGTTTGGATTTTTATTGTAGCCGTGCCTATCGGTATCCGAATCGGGCGCAAGGGTCTCTTTCGCCGCAAGAATTTTCGTTGCCAGGCGGTAACTTCGGGCGAGGCATTTTGCCATTATTCAGCCAATGGTTTTGCGGTATTGTTCGCGGCAAGGGAACCTTTCCAGGAAGGGGGATCAAGTGTTTGGGACGCGCCGGTTTGCCGCGGTCGTGACGACATGGTCGCTGATCGCAGGTCCATTTTTTGCTCTCCTTTTTTCCGCGGGGGAGTCACAGGCAAAAGATCCATCCGGCATATGTGAAGAGCTGTCCGCGATCGCGGTCTTGCCGTCGCCGGTCTTCCCGTGGACAGGCGCGCCTTTGCGCGTCCTCTTTGCCGCGGAACACCCCCTCGATGGAGAACTTTCACTGATCGGGCCCGATGGGAAGGTCGCCATCAAATCGCGCGAGCGGCTTGGTGGGCCACCGTATTTCTGGTTGGCCGAGGTCGCTTCTCCGGCCGCCGGCACCTGGAGGGCAACGCTCGCCCGAGATCGGGCTCCTGCCGAATGCAGTACGATCACGCGCGAAATCACCGTGCGCAACGACGAGCCGCAGCGGCCGGGCACTACTGCCGGCAGCGTCTGGCCGGTGCGAAATGCGTGGAATCGGGCGACCGAAAACCTGTTTTCGGCTTGGATCGAGAAGCTCTTTGACGCGCCGCTCGAAGCCTCGCCATCGTGGCCAGCGCTGCATGAAGTGTTGCGTGATCGGTCACGCAATTTCCTGTTCAATCACCTGGGACTCGGCGAGGACGAGATGAAGATCGTCCTTCGTCCGGACTGCGCCGATCTTCCATATTTCTTGCGCGCCTACTTTGCGTTCAAGATGGGACTGCCATTTGGATACTCGAAGTGCTCGCGGGGCGGTGGCGGCAAGCCGCCGAAGTGCTTCGGGTGGGCGAGCATTCAGGCTGCCGAGGCAGGAAAACGTCCGGGGCTGGCTGCGTCGTTTGGCGACTACTTGCGAACCTTGGCGGACGGCGTTCATTCCGGAACCGGAAGAACGCCGGCTAATGACGACAACACCGATTACTACCCTGTGCCGCTGAAGCAGGAGACACTGCGTCCGGGAACGGTTTATGCGGATCCGTACGGTCACATCCTGATGCTGGTGCGGCGCGTGCCGCAGTCGGGTGGCGGGGCAGGCGTATTCCTGGCGGTCGACGGACAGCCCGACGGAACAGTTGCGCGAAAGCGTTTCTGGCGCGGCAATTTCCTGTTCGCGCAGGATCCGGCGCTGGGCAGTCCGGGGTTCAAGCGCTTTCGACCGATTGTGGCTGAGAACGGCGTGCTGCGGCGACTGACCAACAGCGAGATCGCGAAAAATCCGCAGTATGGCGATTTTTCGCTCGATCAGGCGCGGCTCGGCATCGAAGCCTTTTACGATCGAATGGATGACGTAATGTCGCCGGCACCGCTCGACCCTTTGCGCGCTATGAAGGAAGCCATCACGGCGCTCGAGGAACAGGTAAAGGCGCGCGTCACCTCGGTCGAAAACGGACGAAAGTTTCAGAACAGCGGACGCGCCGAGGCGGAGATGCCGGACGGCGCGGCGATCTTTGAGACGACCGGCGCATGGGAAGACTTCGCGACGCCGGCGCGCGATCTGCGTCTGTTGATCGCGATCGACGTCGTGCGGGGGTTCCCGGAGCGAATAGCACGGCGTCCGGAGCGCTATGCCATGCCAAAAGGAAAGAGCGTTGCGGACGTTAAAGCCGAATTGGATAACATGCTTGCCTCGGAGCTTGCGGCTCGCAAGTTTTCCTACACGCGCAGCGATGGTTCTTCATGGACGCTGGCGCTGAAGGATGTCGCCGACCGCTCGACAGCACTCGAGATGGCATACAACCTGAACGACTGCGTTGAGCTGCGATGGGGCGCCCCCGAGAAGAGCGAGGAGGCGTCGACGTGCAAGCGCCGTGCGTCGGCGTCGCAGCGCGCGAA
>DAISKM010000010.1:3994-21501 GCA_036820945.1 Pseudolabrys sp. | reverse complement strand
TGGTAATTCCGCGCACGACGCCGACGAGCGTAGCCGCAGCAATCACGCCCCAGAACGAACCCAGGCCCCCGATGACCACGACGACGAAGGCAGCCGTAAGAATTTCCGCGCCCATCGCGGGGTGCACGCCGGCAATCGGCGCGAGCAGAACGCCGGCGAGTCCGGCGAGCCCGACGCCGAGCGCCGCGATTGCTGTCATGTAGGGCGCAAGAGAAATGCCGAGGGCGCCGACAATGTCGGGGTTCTGCACGCCTGCCCGCACCACGCGGCCGAAGGTCGTTCGATAGACGATGAACCAGGTCGCGGTGACCGCCGCGAGTGCTACGCCGAAAATGAAGAGGCGGTAGCGCGGATAGATGAAGTCGCCCACCAGCAACTGGCCACGCAATTCCGCCGGTATCGAAAACGGAAGCGGCGCGGCGCCGAACACAATGCGGAGCCCCTGCTCGATGACCATCGCTAATCCGAACGTTAGCAGCAGGCTTAAAATCGGGTCGGAGCGATAGAAGCGGCGAAACAGGAACCGTTCAATCACGATACCGAGGCAGCCGACCAGAACCGGAGAAGCGACCAAGGCGCCGAAGAAACCTACTCGATCGGTCAGCATCACGGCGAGGTAGGCGCCGATGGCATAGAATCCGCCGTGCGCGAGATTGACGATGCCGCCAAGCGCGAAAATCAGCGAGAGGCCAAGCGCGATCAGCAGATAATACGCGCCGACCAGGAGCCCATTCAGAACTTGTTCGAGGATGAAAACATATTGCACGCGAAAGACTCGGCGCTGAAGGACTCCGACCAGGTCCGGACGCCCTGAAACGGCATCCGGACCTCGTTAGTTCAATGGATCACCCTATCTTGCAGGCGCCATCCTTTGGCGGAGCAATTGTCTCCAGGTCTTCGTTCGGACCGGGCACAGCCCCCAGCGCGTCATAGATGTCCCATTGGTCCTTCATCTTGCTTGGGTCTTTCGCCCGCACGGCGTACATCTCCATGACCATCTGATTGTCGTAGGGACGGAAGTAGACCTCGCGCGCCTTCATCACGTCGAACTTCGCGCCCTTGCGCAGATGCTCGGCCAGCTTCTGCGGGTCCGCCGATTTAATCTCGTTCATCGACTGCGCCACGATCTTCAGCGAGTTGTAGTCGCCCCACGACTGGTTGTCGGGAAGCTTGCCGTACTTCTTCTGGAACGCATCGACGTATTTCTTAGAACTCGGCGTGTCGACCAGGTGATGCCACACGAGCGGCCAAATCCCCGAGAAGTTGCCCTTGCCGGCGCCCCAGGCGACAACCGTATCGAAGCCGAAGCCTGCGACAGGAAATTTCAGTCCGTATTCGGAGTATTGCTTGATGAAGTTCGTGATCTGGTTGCCGGCGAGGTTCGACACCACGAGATCGGGCTGAGACTGTCGGATCTTGAGCAGATACGGGCTGAAATCCGTCGCGTCGGTCGGGACGAGCTCATCGGCCGCGAACTGACCGCCATTCGCCTCCATGAATTTCTTCGCCACGCGGAGAAGGTCGTGACCGAATGCGTAGTCTGCAGTGAGCGAATACCATTTTTTGCCCTTCACCATGTTTTCGCGCAGCAGATATTGACCGACTGCCATCACGTACATCGAGTTCGCGCCCTCGATATGGAACATATATGGGTTGCAGCTTGTGCCGCGCAGCGCGTCTGAATTGCATCCGGTGTTGATGAACACCGTCTTCATTCTGTTCGCGACCTGGCCGATCGCGAGACCGGACGCCGACGAAATCTCGCCGATGATCATTGCGACCCTATCGCGTTCGATAAGCCGTTCGGCTTTGGCGGAAGCGGTCTGGGGATTGACGGAGTCCTCCATGACGAGGTCAATTTTGCGGCCCATGACCCCGCCGCCCGCATTGATCTCTTCCGCCGCCAACTTGACTCCCATGACGGCATATTCGCCAAGCGGACCAAGAAAACCTGTCAGCGGCGTCAGATGCCCGATACGAATCGCATCGGCCTGTGCCCTGACGATTGCCGGCATGCCGACCGCAGCGAGCAGCGCGGAGCCGGCCGTAGTTTTGAGCAATGTTCGACGTGATAATTTGGTACTCATGACAATTCCTTCCCTTGAGCTTTTTGCGCGGTCGCTTTGATGGACTCAAATTGCAGAGTCTTCGCCACGTGCTCGCTGCGTTTTGCGGGGCAGGAATGGTCGCTCGCTGTGAAAGGGTTGTCCAGTGGGATTTTTAACGCGCGTTAGTGACGGCACCGGCGGAGTGGCGTGCTTTTGGCCTTGAAACTTCGACAAATGCGGTGACTGCCATTCGGCGAGGCGTGACCAGCTTACTCAGGATAGCAGCACGCCAAGCGTCCGCAGCGCGCCGCCATCGCAGTCTACCTTGCTGACGACCTGACACCCGATTTGATGCGTGCCGGTCCAGACCATTTCGACCGCAACGTAGAGCACAATCGCAAGCCCGATCCACGTGATCCAGTGATAGCGCGCAAGCAGCTTCGCGATGTACGCCGAGAGCAGCGCCATGAAGGCGACCGCCACCGTCAGCCCGACCGCCAGCACCCAGATTTGACCCTTCGCCGCGCCGGCGACGGCAAGGACATTGTCGAGCGACATGGACACATCCGCGACAATGATCTGCACCAGCGCAGCGCGGAAGGACATATTGAGAACCGGCGTAAGCGACTCACCCGGCACGCCGCCGGCGAAAGCCGGCCTGGGTGCGGTCAACTTGATCTCGCGATACATTTTCCAGCACACCCACAGCAGCAGGATGCCGCCGGCCAGCGTCAGTCCAACAATGGTGAGGAGTTGCGTCGCCACGACCGCAAACAGGATTCGCAAAACGACCGCGCCGGCAACGCCCCAGAAGATGACGCGGACCCGCAGTGCCGGATGCACCCGCGACGCCGCCATACCTACGACAATGGCGTTGTCGCCGGCGAGGACGAAGTCGATGATGATGATCTGCGAAAGCGATACTAGGTGAGCAAGTTCCACGCGATCCTCGTCAAAGTCTTGAGTCGTTCCGGATGCCTGCGAGACCTAGTTGTGGCGCTCCGTGTCGACGACGAGGCGAGCCAAATCTCCGGGTTCCAGCATCGCGGAAGCCATCACACCGATCAGCGTGAGCAGGCCTGCAGCGTCCCAGTAGGTGAATTGTCGACGCGGAACCGGGTCTCGCCAGGCAAACAGCGCGACGACTGCCGCAAGCACGAACACGAACGTGACGGTCGCGGGCAGCAGCGCCTCGCGCGGCAGGGAATGATAAGAAATCGCGGCGAACGCGACCGTTGCGATGACTGATGCGGCAAGCGCAACGCGCGGGCCGGTTGCGGCCATTTGCCGACCCAATGTTCCGACAGGATTGATAATCGTCATGGCGTTCCTTTCCGGCTTCAAGGCTGCGACACCGCTGCGCCTCTACGCCTTCCTTGAATTGTGATAAGAAATATCAAGTAAACTGATATTAATGATACACTAGTTTAGTAATCATGAAACGTCCCAGAACGCAAGTAGGTTCCCGTGGTGTCATGCAGATCGCACGGACCGAACAGCAGACGAAACAGCTGAGAAAACAGGCTGGTACGTGGCTAAAGGAGCTGCGCGCGCGAGCCGGTTTGTCGCAGATCCAGCTCGCCGCGGCGTTGGGGTTCAAGTACTACACGTTCATTTCCCAGGTGGAAAACGGCTTCGGCCGGGTCCCAACCGAAAGCCTGGAGAAATGGGCCCGTGCGCTGGGTGTCGATCCATCCTCGTTCGCGCGGGAGCTTTTGTCTTACTACGACCCCGAGCTACATCGGCTCCTTTTCGAGGTAAAGCGATGACTGTGGTGATGTTCCCTCGCACGGCGCGACACGGAAGCTGGCAGCCAATTGAGCTTCAGCAGTTCGTGTCGATGTCCTCCGATGCAATCGCAATGGGAGAAGCGAGCATCTGGTATGTCGGTGTAACTGAGCGTAACGACCCGCAGTTTTTTCTGATCGGCCCGCCACCGGAGCATGATTGTATCCTTGCCATCTCACGTTTGGGTCGACTTTACGTCATTGAAGATGGTGCGGGTCACGTCCTGTTCGAAAGCAACAATCCCACGCTTTTGGCCGAGCAGACTGTCGCGGCGCTGCGCCGCCGCAAGATGGCTATTGTCGCGCGGGTGGCGGTCGCCTGGGGCGCGCTGCGCGAGTTCTGCGAGGAGAAGACGGAAGCCCTGGGAGAGCAAATCGAGCTGATAGCCCATTTTGCCCCGCAGCTTGCACCGCTGGTCTGAACTTTTTGCCCCGTGTCTTGTGGGCCAATACCATGATTTTTCTGCCTCGCACGACGGCATCTGGCCTGAAATAGCGAAGCCCCACACTCCCTGTACCGTCACGGTCGAGTGCTTGCTGGCCAGTCCGCGCTCGCGATAAACTGGCCAGCAAGGCAAGCGTTGGGAGGACTTTCATGAAGGCGTTTCGCAAATTCTGCTTCGCATTTGGTGCCGTAACATTGGGCTGCTCCGCTTTGCTGTCGCAGACACCCGAAGCCGCGGCGCAATCCTATCCCAACCGCACGGTGACCATTACCGTCCCCTTCGGCGCTGGCAGTATTACCGACAGTCTTGCCCGCGTGCTTGCCGACAAACTAGGCGCGATGTGGAAGCAATCGGTTGTCGTAGAAAATCGCCCAGGTCTTCCCGGGACGACGGCCGTGGCGAAAAGCGCGCCCGACGGTTACACACTGATGCTGACATCCAACGGCCACACAATCGCCGGCGTCATCAACAAGGGCATCCAATTTGATCCGGTAAAGGATTTCGCCGGGGTAACAGTCATCGCTTCGGTGCCGCTTGTGGCGATCGTACCTGTTGATTTTCCCGCCAAGACGCTGAAGGAATTTGTCGCGCTGGCGAACGAGTCGCCGGGAAAGCTGAATTTCTCATCCGCCGGTGTCGCCAGCACCTCGTTTCTGTCTGCCGAGATTTTCAGGCAGGGCGCCAAGATCAACATCGTCCACGTTCCCTATAAGGGCGTGCCTGATGCGACCAACGCCGTGATCCGCGGCGACGTACAAATGTATTTTGCGCCTATTCCCAACGCCAAAGAACTGAGCGAGGCCGGCAAAGTTCGCGCCATCGCCATCAATTCCGAAAAGCGCGCTCCGCAAATGCCGGATGTTCCGACCATCGCGGAGGCTGCGGTGCCGGGCTACAAATATGAATCGTGGTTCGGGGTGTTGGCTCCCGCCGGAACGCCGCCCGCAATCCTGACGCAGGTCAGTCAGGACATTGCGCAAGTGCTGAAAATGCCGGACATGATTGAAAAGCTGACGACGTTCGGCTCAATTCCTGCCGCCAACTCGCCGGAACAGTTCGACGCCATCATAAAAAGTGATACGGAGCGCTACGGCAAGGTTCTCAGGGACGCGGGCGTTGCCGTGAACTAGCCACTCACCTGTTTGACGATTGATATCCCCCACCGCGTTGTCGGGGATTTCAGGCCGCGTGCCTTGCGCTCTTCGCGCGCTTTGGGTCGGTCAACCGCACTGCCAGAATCCACGCCAGCCAGAGAATGGCAAAGAAGAGCGATAACGAAACCGTCAAACTGAGCGCCGGGTAAATTCGATCCAGGGCCAGGCCAATTGCAACGACGATGGACTCACAGACTGCTACAATTAAAACGTAAATCACCATGATCCACATTGATTTGGCTCTCCCGCTGGCGGCTATCCTTGACAATGCTTGTACGACCGACGAGCCGGGCCGAAACGTAAATTGACTGTAAATATTCAGGGCTGCGTTTAGGCGGTCAGCGTTCGAATATTCTTGTTCGCGCCGAGATCAAAAATTTCCATTGGACAGCGGATCTACGACGTCAACCTGTAAATCAGGGAACATTTTTGGGAACCAAAGCAGTATTCGCTGATGCAAGTGTTTTTCGCCGTAATTACGTCCGAATCCATTCAGATGTCATTCAGAGCGAAAGTGCTCAGGTCACTTCGTGTTTTGATCCTTCGATGCAGTCGTGAAAATCAGGCCCTGATGTCCAACGCAAAAGAAAGTTTCCTGGCTGGGACAATATTGTCGGCAATTCTGATGGTGCCCGTCCACGCCACCGTTTTCGATCCAAGCTCCGTCGTGGCGCAGGCGCCGGCGCCGGCGCAGACCGACGAAGAAAAGAAGGCGCCGCAACGACCCGGCCAGCCGCCGCGACCACCGCCGCCGCAACAGAAGCAAGCGCCGCCCGGTCAGCCACGTCAGGTGCAACCGCCGCCGGGACAGCCGCCAGGCCCTCCGCAGCCACGTCAGGTGCAACCACCTCCCGGCGTGCATCCACCGGGGCAGCCGCCAGGGCCTCCGCAGCAACGTCAGGTACAACCACCTCCGGGTGCGCATCCACCGGGGCAACCACCTGCGGCCGCGCAACCGCCGGGACAGCCGCAACAGCGTCAAGTGCAACCGCCGCCCGGCATGCAACCGCCGGCGCAGCAACCACCCGCACCGTCGCAACAGCAGGTGCAACCACCTCCGGGCGCGCAACCATCGCCGCAACAACGTCAGGTGCAGCCGCCACCAGGCGCGCAGCCGCCGGGACAGCAGCCATCCGCACCTGCGCAACAGCAGGTGCAACCGCCGGCGACCGCGCAACCGCCTCGCCCGGTCACGCCACAGCAGCCGGTCGGTGCCCCCGCGATTGCTCCGTCGGCCTTGCAGCCCCCGCCCCCGCCATCTGGATCACCGGCTGCAGAGGCGCAACGCGCCTTTGTGCCGCCACCAGCGCAGGACAACGCCCGACGTCTCGATGACGTGCGCGGCTCTCGCCGCGAGGTGCGCGAGGGCGACCGCGTCCTGATCCAGGAACCAGGCCGCGTTATCATCCGCGAAAACGGACGTACCATCATTCGCCACAACGAGATCGATCGCTTCCGCTGGCAGGCGCGCAACGCCCATGTCGAGCGGCACGGCGCCGATACAGTTACGGTGTTCGAACGCCGCGACGGCTCGCGCATCTATACGGTGACGGACGAGAGTGGCCGCCTGCTCCGCCGCTACAGGCGCGGGCTGGACGGACGCGAGATCATCATCATTGACAACCGTTACAGTGGCCCGCCGGCGGTGGGCGGCTATTTCGTGGTTCTGCCGCCTCCGATAATCCGCATTCCGCGCGAGCGTTACATTGTGGATGCCCAATATGCCCGTCCGGGCGATATCTACTACGCGCTGTGGGCCCCGCCCGTAGACCATATCGATCGGCGTTATACGCTCGACGAGATCCGCTACAGTCCGACCTTACGCGAGCGCATGCCGCGCATCGATCTCGATACGGTCACCTTCGACAGCGGCTCATGGGAAGTTACGCCAGACCAGGTCGATCGTCTTGCCGTGATTGCCGACGGCATCAATCGCGCCATTGCGGCAAATCCAAGCGAAGTGTTTCTGGTGGAGGGCCACACTGACGCCGTCGGTTCCGATGTTGACAACCTTTCACTTTCTGATCGTCGGGCTGAATCGGTGGCGCTCGTGCTCAGCGAGCAGTTCGGGGTACCCGCTGAAAACCTGACGACGCAAGGTTACGGCGAGCAGTATTTGAAGATTCCGGCGGAAGGACCAGAACGGGCAAACCGCCGCGTAACCGTGCGACGCATCACGCCGCTTTTGACCGGCGAGAACGAGGCCGTTCCGCTGCCGCCGCCGCAATAGTCGCAGGCCGCTGCGCGAACTCGTGATGCGAATTGCAGAGCCACGCTCAACAGAGCGTGGCGACATGCTTTGAGGGCTCGAATGTCCGGGGGCAGACATATCCATGCTGCCGGCATTGCCAGCGTGATTAACACTATCTTTAAGCGAGCCCGTTTTTTTACGGGTTGAAGTTAAGGCATTCGCCAGTTTTGTCCTTTATTTAAGTTCAATTGTCGGAACTTCATGAGTCAAGCCGCAATGCATGCCCTGGGTGAACGAAGAACGCAGCGCCGCCAACGCGTTTTAAAAAACGCAGCGATACTTGTCAGTGACAACAGCCCGAAGCTCGAATGCGCCGTGCGCGACCTGTCACCACAAGGCGGACGCCTGCATTTTTCGACAACCTATGGCATTCCCCATCAATTCGACGTGCTGATTGATGGAGGACGGAGGCGCTGTCGCTCCATCTGGAGGACCTATACAGAAATTGGCGTGGTGTTTTTGGGAGCAACGGAGCGGAGCTCCAATTGCTTGCAGCATGAAGTTGATATCGTTCCGCTCATAGAGCTTTTGAAAATGGCAGCAGAAAAATGGTCAAGTTCGGAAACTGCTGATGTTTCCGAAAGTGAATTGTTTCAGCGGGACCAGATGCTGCTTGAAATGTGGCCGGAGGCATGCCGGCGGACCGGCGTCGCGGTGCATGAATTCCCCATTGGCGTGATCAGACTCTGGCAGCAAAAAATGGGCTGGGCGAACTAGATGAGCCCCAGAGGGCGGCCGCTATATAATAGCGGCTCGGTGCGGTTTAAGGCCCTTCGCACATTTTAAATTTCAACGGTTGGCTCCTCGGGACCGTTGCAAAGCCCGAATCGGATCACAAGTGATCGGACAAGCGGGCAGCCCGTCCCCAATTTGCCCGTCCCTATGGCCCTTGGTCGCTTTCCCCGGCGGCCAAGGGCTTTTGACGACTCGTCGCCGAGACGTGTCCTTTCTCTATTCGGCCGGCAATGTGAACCGAAAGATCGCTCCGCGAGAGGCGTCGGAGGTGGCCCACAATCGCCCGCCATGGGATTCAATGATTGACCGGCAAATCGACAGACCCATTCCCATGCCGTTCGGCTTGGTCGTGAAAAACGAACCAAAGATTCGATCCATATTTTTCGGATCGATGCCGCTGCCCGAATCCTCAACGGTGACTTGTACGTCGCCACTTTCCTCCACTTTGGTCTGAATCAAAATCACGCGTTCGGCGACCGAGTCCATTGCCTCGATGGCATTGCTCACAAGGTTGAAGAGGACCTGCTGCAGTTGTACCGGGCTGCCTGCCACAGACGCAGGTCTTTCATCCAGGTCGGTGCGAACTACAATGCCGTTTCTTTGGAGCGTTCCCTGAACCAGCGCGAGTACCTGGTCGATGAGCCTATTCAAATTGATGGGCGCACGCTCCAAATCCCGGGATTTGAACATCGATCGCACGCTTTGGACCACGTCGGCCGCGCGCTGTCCCTCGCGAACAATCTGCTCCATGCTTTCCCGTACCTCGGCAAGGTCGGGCGGGATTCGTGCCAACCAGCGCAGGCCCGCACCGGCATTTGCAACAATGGCGCCCAGCGGCTGGTTGATCTCGTGAGCAATTGACGCAGTCATCGCGCCCATTCGGCTCACGTGTGCCGAACGTGCAAGCTCCTCGTGGGCGAGCTGCAGCGCGTGCTGGGCACGCATTCTCTCTGTGATATCAACCGTCATGCCGACCGAACCGCGATCCGGAATTCCAAAAACATACAGTTGGACCCAGATCAGTTCGCCATCTTTACGCTGCAGCCGCTTTGTCAGCTCGTAGTGCTGGCGCGCACCCTGCTGCAGCTCCCTGAAGAGTGTTCTGTTGATCTCTCGATCAACGGCCGGAGTGATATCCAGGGGCGTAAGTTTCCTGAGCTCATCTTCCGTGTAACCGACCATAGCCTGATAGGTTGAATTGGCCGCGACGAAATATTGGTTCCTGTCGAGAATTGTAATACCCATGAATGGGTTCGCGACTATCGCCTGCCATCGCTCCTCGCTTGCACGCAATTCACGTTCGAGCTTAGCCAAACGCTCTTCAGGATCACGAGACGCCGACTCTTTTTTCCGTTGCTCAAATTTTTTCGTCACAATGCCGATCTACATTTCAGGTCAGGCTAAAAACTATCGTACCGGCTCGACACATCTGATCAAGGGGTCAACGTCCGCTATCTGACAGCGTTCGAGTATGTTCGATCGATCGCTCGGTCGTCATATGTCTTGCCGCTGCGACAAACGGCCGCTCGTTTTTCAAGCAAACCGGATGCCCTCACACCAGTCTCAGCAACAGTAAGCCGCCGGTTACAATTATGAAGATAACCGCGGTGGCACCAAGCGCAGTAGTAATGTGTCGCCAGCCGAGACCGATAATCGTTTTCACGGAAGTGCCGAGGCCGAGCGCGCCGATGGCGAGCAGAAGACCCCAGGTCGACACCTCGACCAGTATGCTTTTGACCGGCGTGTAGATCGGCAGCATCGACGGCATCAACGACGTCGCGCTGTTCACCAAGCACAGCACCAGGAAGACGATCGCGAACACCGGTACCGGTACCTGCGCCTCGCCGTGCCGAACGCCCAAGTGGGTGAAATACCAGCCGACGCCAAGCACAACGGGCAGCAGCAGAAACACACGGAATAATTTGACGATCACAGCGGTATTACCGACCGGTTCCGATACCGCATAGCCTGCACCGACCACCTGGGCGACGTCGTGAATGGTAGCGCCCAGCATCACGCCGGTTGTCTGCGCGTCAAAGCCGATCAAAATGCAAAGCGAGGGATATAGCAGCATTGTAAGCGTCGCCAGCGCGTTCACTGCAACCACCACAAAAGCAATGTCGGCTTTTTTGCCCTTGTACTCAGGCACGACGGTCGAGGTCGCCAGCGTTGCAGATGCGCCGCAAACTGCCGTTCCGGCCCCGACCAAAGCGCCAAATCCCGGCGCCTGACCGCTCCAGCGCGCGAAGATGAAACCGGAGGCGACCGTTGCGACCATGGCAATGACGATAAGGATCGCAGTCTGCGCGCCGAGCGCCGCGATATCGCCGAGCCCGACACGCAATCCCAACAGCGCAACCGCCCAACGCAGCAGCGTTTTGACGCAGAAGTTCATGCCGGGTTGCACGGCTGGGCCTGCTGCGAGCGGATTGAGCGCGATGCCGACGACCAGCGCAATCACCATGCTGGGGATTGGAATAACCCGGGCAACGTACGGCGCCGCAATATAACCGATGGCGGCGACGATCGCCGACAGGATAACGCCGGGTGCCAGCGCTGTCGCCGTAGCCATCGACGGCCGCAAGGCCTTCATTTCTTCTGCCGACACGCGGGGCTCCTTGCTATTCGCTCAGGGCGACCGCACTGGCGATGTGGTGAGCCTTGAGACCCGCCGCCACGGCGGCGGCAATTTGCGAAGGGGTGTCTACAACCGTAACACCGGCCGCTTCCAGCGCCTGACGCTTCGACGCGTGACTTCCGGCGTTGCCGGTGACGATCGCGCCGGCATGACCCATTTTCTTGCCCGACGGGGCGGCGGCGCCTGCGATGAAAGCAACCATCGGCTTGCTCATTCGCTTTGCGTAGTCGGCAGCATTCTCCTCCATCGCGCCCCCGATTTCTCCGACGATCACAACGGAGTCGGTGCCGGCGTGCTTGTCGAATGCTTCGAGGGCGTCGCGGGTTGTCGTGCCCAGCATCGGATCGCCGCCGATGCCGATAAAGGCCGACTGGCCCAGGCCAGCGCGCGTGAGGTTGAGGCAGACCAGCGTGCCGAGGCTCCCGCTGCGCGAGATCACGCCGACACGGCCGGCTTTGAACACGCTGGGAACGAAAGCGGGCATGATGCCGGTAAAGCATTCACCAGGGCTCACCAGGCCTGCAGTGTTGGGGCCGACGATGCGGGTACCGAATTTGGCGGCGGCAGAATGGATCTCCATGACGTCTTGCGCAGGAATGTGCTCGGTCAGCACCACCAGTAACTTGATCCCGGCCTGCGCCGCCGAAACAGCTGCGTCTTTCGCCATTGGCGGTGGAATGAACATGACGCCGACCTCGCCGCCGTGCTTTTCAACCGCTTCGGTGGTCGACGCGCAAATCGGTATGCCGATATGCGTTTCGCCCGCGCGCTTCGGATTGACACCCGCCACCACATTGGTGCCGTACGCGATCATCTTCTCGGTCCAGAAGGTGCCTTGCTTGCCGGTGATGCCGAGCACGACAACGCGATCTTTCTTGCGAACGATCATTGCGCAGCCTTCACCGCCTCGCGGATGGCATCTTCCATGAATTCGTAGGGCTCGATGCCAAGTTGGTCGCGCACCAGCGCCACTGCCTCATCCTCGCCCGTCCCATGGATAGAAAAGAACACCGGCACCTTCGGCTTCAGTTTATGCCAGGCCTTGACGACGCCCTCCGCCATTACGTCGGTGCGCGCAAAGGCGCCGCAGAAATTGACAACCAGGCTTTTCACGCCCGGATTTGACAGCACGAGATCGAGCGCAATTTCGGCTTTGGTATAAGCCTCACCGCCGATTTCAAGAAAGTTTGCCGGGCGGCCGCCAAAATGGCTGATCACGTCCATCGTGGTCATGGTCAGTCCGGCGCCGTTTGCGAGCACGCCAACATTGCCATCGAGCTGGATAAGCTTGAGGCCATGCTCGGCCCCGAGCTTTTCAAGCGGAGTCATGATCCCGGCCGCGCCGGCCTTGGCAATCTCTGCCTGCCGATATATCGACGCGTCGTCGAGCACAAATTTGCAGTCGAGCGCGGCCACGCGACCATCAGCCAGCAGCGCCAGTGGATTGATTTCCAGTAGTTCGGCGTCGTACGTGCGGTAAGCGGCATAGAGCTTTTCAAGAATTGTCTCGACTTGCGGCGCCGCGGCGCCAAGATCGACCCCGGCAAGCATGGCAGCGAAGTCTTTTTGACTCGGGGGATGATCGATCTCGACTTGCAGCCGGCAGATCGCGTGCGGTCTTGCGGCGGCTATCTCCTCGATATCCATGCCGCCTTCGGTTGAGAACAGGATCAGCGGTTTGCACGATGCGACGTCATGCAACACTGCGGCATAGAATTCGCGCGCGATTGTGGCCTGCTCCTCAACAAGTAACCGTTCGACGGTAAAGTCACCTATTCGCATGCCAAGTATTTGCGTGGCCGCCTTCCGGGCTTCGTCCGGCGTTCCGGCGCGCTTGATGCCTCCGGCCTTGCCGCGCTTGCCCGCGGGCACCTGCGCCTTGATCACGCAAGGCCCGAGTTTGGCGGCTGCCATGGCCGTCTCGGCCGCATTTGTGCAAAGAATACCCTGCGGCACCGGGATGCCGGCGGCCCGCAAAACCAACGACTTGGCCGCGTGCTCCTCGAAGTTCATCACCACTCTCATTTGCCTTGCGTTGATCCGCGTCCCGAACCTGCAACCACCGCTCGGGGTCACTCGCTACTTGCCATACTTCTTCCAATACGCACCGAACAGCGCTTCCTCACTCGGCTTGTCTTCTGCGATGGTGGTGACGAGGTGGGTGATGTTGAGGAAATTCATATAATTCAGATTGTCTGTGATGCTGTTGCCGCCCCAGGTGCCGCAACCCATGCTGAGCGTGAAGTTCAGACCGTTGTCGAATCCGCCGCCGTTGCCGAATGTGTGCGCCTGGTTGATCAACACACGCACCACGTCCGAGCGTTCGGCGAGCAAGCGTCCGCGGCTGATGTCCTTGGTGTGCAAACCGACTGAATGGCCGCGCCCCTGATGGGCCAGAATTTCATTGGCGCGCGTGACCGCCTCGTCGAAATCCTTCGCGCGGTAAACCGCCAAAACCAGCGACAATTTTTCCCCGGAGAAGGGAAAGTCGCGCCCGACACCGGTTTCCTCCACCATAAAGAACTTCTTGTCTTTGGCGGCAGCCGGCAGTCCGCATCCACGTGCAAACACGTCGGCGTCACGAGCAATCAAGGTGCGGCTCAGCTTGCCGTCCGGCCATAGCGCCGCCTGGATTTTCGCTTTTTCGGCACTGGATGCCTTGTAGCCCCCTGCGCGCTCGAGCGCCGCGATGGCCTTGTCGTATATCGCGTCAACGAGAATGACCGAATTTTCCGACGAGCAGGACGTCGAATTGTCGAAGATCTTGGACGCGCAGATTTTTTCCGCCGCATCGGCGAGATCCGCTGTTTCATCAACAATGACCGGCACATTGCCGGTACCGACGCCGATGGCCGGCGTCCCGCTGGAGTAAGCGCGCCGCACATTATCCTGCGAGCCGGTGGCCACAACCAGGTCGACAGCTTGCATCAGCGCATGGGTCATGTCCTTCGACGCCGGAGACGGCAGTATTTGAACCAGGTCCTCGGGCAGGCCGATCTTTTTCAGCTCCGCCCGCATATAGTCGACGGTCTTCGCGGTCGTTTTCAGACCGGCGGGAGAAGCCGCGATGACAATGGCGTTGCGGCCCTTGATCGCCATCATCGCCTTGTTGACCGGCGTCGCTCCCGGATTGGTCGAGGGGGTGACGGCGCAAACGACGCCCACCGGCTTCGCATACTTTACGATGCCAAGCTTCTCGTTCTCTTCGATGATCCCGACCGATTTCACCCGCAGCAAATCGCGCAAGGTTCCAAATGTCTTGCGCTGCTTCTTGATGACTTTGTCGGGTACATTGCCGAGCTGGGTATCCTTTACCGCCAGCTCGGCAAGCTCTCCGGCATGGGCCGGATTGTAGAGCGACCAGGCAAGCGCGGTCACCGCCTCGTCAACCCGAGCCTGATCGGCATTGGCGAAAATCGCCATCGCGGCGCGGCCGCGCCGCACCAGTTCGTCGACCACAGCCGTCGCCTTGGAATCGGCCGCTGGTTTCACTGCGACCGTCATTTCCTCAGTCTCCAAGTTGTGCTGCGCATGATCTTTTTTCGCAACATTTCAAATCGTCTGCTCAAGCGACTTGCTGTGCGCGCATATCCTCGCGCTTGATGCCGGCCACGACCACGGGTTTCTTCATCGCGTCTCGGCGGAACGGTTCGCCAAGTTCCTGATTCAGGATCACCTCGATGAAAGTCGTGACGCGCTTCCTCTGCGCCTCGCAGGCCTGCCGAAGCGCCTCGGTCAGTTCGGCCTGCGTTTTCACTATTACGCCTTTGAGCCCGCAGGCTTCCGCTACTTTTGCATAGCTGAGATGCGGATCGAGCTCGGTACCGACAAAATTATTGTCGAACCAGAGGATCGAATTGCGTTTCTCGGCGCCCCATTGGTAGTTGCGGAATATCAGCATGGTTATGCCCGGCCACTCTTCGCGACCAATCGAGCTCATTTCACTCATCGAGATGCCGAACGCGCCGTCTCCGGCAAAGCCGACGCATGGCGTGTCCGGGTTGCCGATCTTGGCGCCAATGATCGAGGGGAAGCCGTAGCCGCAAGGGCCGAACAACCCCGGCGCCAGATACTTTCGACCACTGTCGAAGGTTGGATAGGCATTCCCGATTGCGCAATTGTTTCCGATGTCGCTCGAGATGATGGCGTCCTTCGGAAGCCCGGCCTGGATCGCACGCCAGGCCTGCCGCGGCGACATGCGATCGGCATCGCGCTTGCGGGCATCTGCATTCCACGTTGTGCCCGGATCATCTTCCTCATGATCCATGCTGGAGAGAGTCTGAAGCCAGCGCGATTTTGTCGTGTGAATTAAGGCCTTGCGCTCCTCGCGACCAGCGTCGCCGGCGGAAGGCGCGAGTTGAGCCAGAATGCTCTTGGCAACGAGCTTGGCGTCTCCGCAAATGCCGACGGTGACGGGCTTGGTCAGGCCGATCCGATCAGCGTTGATATCGACCTGAATGATCTTGGCGGTCTTCGGCCAGTAGTCGATGCCATAGCCAGGAAGGGTCGAAAACGGATTGAGACGCGTGCCGAGCGCGAGCACCACATCGGCTTTTGCCACGAGCTCCATTGCGGCCTTGGAGCCGTTATAGCCGAGTGGACCGACCGCAAGCCGATGACTGCCAGGAAAGCTATCATTGTGCTGGTAATTGTTGCATACCGGCGCATCGAGCTTCTCGGCGAGTGCGACGCACTCGGGGATCGCCTCGGCCAGCACTACGCCTGCGCCCGACAGGATGACCGGAAACTTGGCCGTCGATAACTGCTTTGCAGCCTCCGCGACGGCCTGGGCGCCGCCGGCCGGACGCTCGAATTCAACGATGGCCGGCAGGCTGATATCGATAACCTGGGTCCAGTAGTCGCGCGGGATATTGATCTGCGCCGGTGCCGACAGGCGCTTCGCTTTCGTTATGACGCGATTGAGAACTTCCGCGACGCGCGAGGGGTCGCGTACCTCTTCCTGGTAGCAGACCATGTCGCGAAACAGCGCCATCTGTTCGACTTCCTGGAAACCGCCTTGTCCAATCGTCTTGTTTGCCGCTTGCGGCGTGACCAAAAGCATCGGCGTGTGGTTCCAATAGGCGGTTTTGATAGCAGTAACGAAGTTCGTGATGCCCGGACCGTTCTGCGCGATCGCCATCGCTATTTTTCCGGTTGATCGGGTATAGCCGTCGCAGATCAGCCCGCCGTTGGTCTCATGTGCAACGTCCCAGAAGGTGATCCCTGCCTTGGGAAACAGATCGGAAATCGGCATGAACGCCGATCCGATGATTCCGAAGGCGTGCTCGATGCCGTGCATTTGCAAGACCTTCACGAAGGCCTCTTCCGTCGTCATCTTCATGGTTAAATCCTCATTCAATACCAGTCCGGCTCAGGCCCTGTTTTGGAAGATTTCGGCGAGTTCGGCAGCGGCATGCCGAAGTGCCGGTAGATGTCGGCGCGCGGTCTGCACATTCATGCGGGCTTGCGGTGCCTGAATAGCAAGCGCCGCAAGCATCTCGCCGGTCTTGCCAATCACGGGCACTGCCATGCATACGACCCCGACAAGATATTCTTCGCTATCGAAAGAAACCTGTTCCTTCCGTATCTGCCGCAATTCCGTTTCGAGTCGCGCACTGTCTGTAATGGTGCTGTCGGTGAAGCGTCGCAGTTCCATGCTCTGCAATAAGCGGCGGCGACGTGGAGATGCGGCGAGTGCCAGAAACAATTTGCCGATGGCACTGCAATGCAGCGGCACGCGCGAACCTGCCGTGTAGTGCAGCCGCAACGGCCAATGATCCGCCTCGACACGGTCCAGATACACAACCTCGCCATTGAGCAGGGTGCCGATGTTGCATGTCTCATTGAGCGTGTGCACCAGCCGCTGAAGAACGACATGCGGCGTATCGTGGCGCATCGATGATGACAACGCGCCAAAGGCAAGATTGGTGAGCTTCGGTCCAATGATCAGCCTGCGCCGAGCCGGTTCGCGCGAGAGATAGCCTTGCGTGACGAACCAGTCGACCAGCCGATAAGCCGTTGCCTTCGGCAGCTTGAGCGAGGCAATGATGTCGAGAACGTCCACCGGTGCGCGCGAACCCGCGACGTGTTCGAGAATGGCGAAGGATCGTGCGGTAACACCAAGTTTGTGCTCCCGCTCTTTCGCCAGCTTGAGCGGGTGCGGATTGAATTTCGCTACTTTCCGTCTTTGACCGGCCGGCGCAACGCCCGAGGTCCTTTGGTCAAATCCAAGATTTGTACGCATGGCTCACTAGCCTCGATTCAAAGCCGTCGCCAGACGGCCCCTCAGTAAACGCTGCACGAACGGCAGCAACAGAACGATGACCGTCAATGTCACGATGGTCCCGGAGATTGGCCGAGTGAAAAAAACGGTCCAATCGTTGGAAAAACTGATCATCGTATTCATGAACGCTTCGGCGCTCAATACCAACCTTATTCTCCTGAACTC
>DAISKM010000010.1:0-3984 GCA_036820945.1 Pseudolabrys sp. | reverse complement strand
CGCTTCTTCGGCGATCGGACCGAGAATCACGCCGAGCACAAGCGGCGCAACTGGGAATTTCAGCCGCTCGAAACCGTAGCCAAGAATGCCAAATCCGATAATCAGCCAGAGATCGGTGATGTTGTTGCGGATCGACAGAGCGCCGATAAAGCAAAGAACTAGTACATAGGCCGAGACCACCGCTTCGGGGAAATCAAGAATCTTCACCAGCGGCCGGATAGCGAAATAGCCGATCGCACACATCAGCGCGAGGCCGATGAACAGCGACGCGAACACGGTGTAGACGAGCGGTGCCGAGCTCACGAGCACCTGTGGGCCTGGCTGAATGCCATGGAGCATGAAGGCGCCGAGAATGACCGCGGTCGCGCCGCTGCCAGGAATGCCGAGAGCGAGCAGATGAACCATCGCGCCGCCGACCGATGCAGTCGCAGCTGCCTGCGGCGCCACGATACCCTCGGCAACGCCGGTCCCCATCTGGCTCTTGCGCTTGCCGAAACGCGCCTCAATACCGTAGCTGACAAATGATGCAATGGTTGCGCCGGCTCCGGGCAGCAAGCCGATTAAGTCGCCGACCACGGATGACCGAAAAAACATCCCTTTGATATCATTGAGTTCTTTGAGCGTTGGCAGCTCGGTCCGTGCGTTCGAAATCTTGTCGAGCGGTTTGGTGGCAAATCCGGTCTCCAGGCGCGTGAGCACCTCGCCGACGCCATAAGCGCCAACCATGACCACGAGAAACTCGATCCCGTCGGCGAGAATCGGCGAGCCAAAAGTGAAGCGATAGGCGCCATAGATCGGGTCGGTGCCAACGGTCGAAATCAGAATGCCGACGCTCATGCTGATAAAGGCATTGGCGAGCGATCCTTTGCCGATCGCTACCACGCTGAGCAAGCCGAACATGACAATCACGAAATATTCGGGCGACGAGAACCGAAGCGCAAATTTTGCCAGCGGCTGGGTCAGCGCAACCATGACCACTGCCGACAAGAGACCGCCGCCCAGCGCAGCGACGAGGGTCCAGCCCAGCGCCTTGGCCGGCTTGCCTTTGCGTCCCATCGTGTAGCCGTCCCACAGCATGGGCACGTCGATCGGTTCGCCGGGAATACGAAACAAGATCGCGGTGAACGCTCCACCATAGGTGCCGGAGACGTACATCGCAGTCAGCAGGATGATCGAGGCGGTCACGTCCATCTTGTAAGTGAACGGCAGGGCCAGGGCGACGCCCATGACCAGCGTCAGCCCCGGCAACACGCCGATGAGCAAGCCGATGACGATGCCGATGAAAAGCATCGCCATGTTCATGGGCGTGAGACAGTGGACGAAACCGTTGGCGAGCTGGGTGAGGATGTCGATCATGCACTCACCACAGGCTCGGGATTGCGAAGAAGATATCGGTTATGTTGTCAAACGGAGGAATGCCGCGCGGCAGCGAAACGTAGGCGATGCGCAGGAACAAGATGCCGCAGAAAATCGTCACCAATGCACTGGCCCCCCAGATCGCCCGATGTGCGCGATAGCCGCCCACGTACATGAATGCTGCAAGAAACAGGAATGTGCCGAGAATGAAGCCGAGCACCGGTACCAACACAGCGTAGATCGCCATCAGTACGATGCCGCCGATCAACAGGCGCGGATAGATCGGCTGTTTATCCTCAGCTTCCGGCTCCCGGTCGAACGCTTCCAGAATGCCGGTCGCATCCCGGTTGCCGGCAATAAGGCGTCGGGAGATTTCGAAAACGCAAGAGGCGCCCATCAGCAGAATGGCGAGGCGCGGCCAGACCTCGGGCCCGAGTTGACCGGGCCTCGGGGAATACACGATCGTTCCGGCATAAATGTACAGCGTGACAGCAACGGCGAGGCCCACCGCGTAGGCTGCGATCGAGCGTAGCAGCGCCTTGTCCATGACTACACCGGCGCGCGAGGTCAGTTCGTGGCAATCGTCTTCTTCATGTCGTTAAGCTGCTCATTTACGAAAGCAGGAGCTTTCGATGCATCCTCGAAGCTGTTCGGGTCGGCGTACTGCTCCTCAAGGAACTTTTTGTATTCCGGCGATTCGTAAACTTTGGCGAGCGCATCCGACAATTTCTTCACAATATCCGGTGGAGTGCCGGCACGCACGACGATCGAGCGAAACTGCGGCAGTGCGACCTTGTAGCCAACTTCAAAGGAAGACGGCACATCTTTGAAGGCCGGGAGGCGTTTTTCGCCGAACAACAAAATCGGGCGCATCTGCTTTGCGTTCAGAAATTGGGCGACGTCGCCGGCCTGCTCATAAAGCGCGTCAGCATGGCCGCCGAGGATCGAGACATAGCGCTCGCTCGGCTTGGAAAACGGCACCTGCACCACCTTGACGCCGGCGCGGTCAAGCACCGTCAGTGAGAAATCGTCAACACTGCCAAAGCCGAGCGTCGCTACTTTCAACTTTCCGGGATTGGCTTTTGCCGCCTTTTCGAAGTCAGCCCAGGTTTTGAATTCGCTGTCCTCTTTAACAAAAATGAAGGACGGGCCTTTGATCATGACTGCCACCGGCGTAATTTCATTCATTGTCCAGCGCGGGCTTTTTCCGGCCAGTAACGCGTGGCTGTCCGCGATATAGATTGCCATCGAGTATCCGTCGGCTGGTGCCGCCAGAAGCTTCGCCATGCCGGTCGCGCCAGTACCGCCGGGGACATTTACAACCGGGATACCCTGGCCGAGCATTGGCTCCATCAGCTTGCTGACAAGTCGCGCGAGCTGATCCGCCCCTCCACCAGGACCCCAAGGAACGATCAATTCGATCGGCCGCTCAGGATATCCAGCTGCAACGGCCCTTCCGCCGAACAATGCGGCGCAGAGTGTCAGGGCCAAAAATGTCGCGAAGCTTCGCATGATCACATGCATGGACTTATCCTCCCTGCCATCGGCCGCTTGCCTGTTTCATTCCGCCTGCGGCCCTGCGGGATGTTCGTCGCTTTTTGATCGCTGACTAGTCGTCCGGGCACCAATGAAGTCTCATTATTTGAGACTGCTGTTCTCACTACGATAACAGAAGGCTTTCCACCCGCAACGGCAAATCGAGCCGCCGCATCCTGCGTTGCGGGAATTCGCTACCGCGCGATTCTCAATTCAGCTGCGTTGGTCAAGCGGCACATAGCCGCGCGCGTCAGGTCCGTTGTACAAAGTGAGCGGACGCAGCAGGATATTGTTCTCTAGCTGCTCGAGCGCTTGCACCGCCCAGCCCGGCACGCGGCCGATGGCGAAGATCGGTACAAAGAGATCGCGTTCAATGCCTAACAGGTAATAGACGACGCCCGAGTAGAAATCGACGTTCACATTTACCCCGTGCCGCGCATAAGGCGCCATCGCCGTCACCACCGCTTGGAGGATCTCGAACCATTTCGGCTCGCCCATTTGCTTTGACAGACGTTCGACGCCGGCACGCATGTGGCGCGCGCGCGGATCTTCAGCGCGATAGACGCGGTGACCGAAACCAGTGACGGCAATGCCTGCCTTGCGCCTCTCCTTTACATAATCGGCAGCGCGCGATGGATCGCCGATCTCTAGCGCCATCTTCATCACGTCTTCGGCGGCGCCGCCATGTGCCGGACCAGACAGTGCCGCAATTGCGGCGGTGATTGCAGCATGCAGATTCGCTTCGGTGCCTATCACGACACGGGCCGCAAAAGATGAAGCATTGGAGCCGTGCTCGGCATGCAAGATGAGATCGCGATCGATCAACTGCGCGGCGTCGGAGCTCGGCTTTTTGCCAGTCAGCATCCACAGCAGATTTGCGGCATGAGTGAGCGTCCGGTCGGCTGTCACAGGCTCGTTGCCGGCACGGATACGGGAATGAGTCGCGACGATTATCGGCACCTGCGATGTCAACCTCACAGCTTTGCGCAATGTCGCCTCGCGCGAATTGTCGGCTGTTTCCGGATCGAAGGCCGACAGCGCAGACGCGGCCGTGCGCAGCACATCCATCGGATGCGCAGACTTGATGGCATG
>DAISKM010000009.1:21068-21631 GCA_036820945.1 Pseudolabrys sp. | reverse complement strand
TGTTCATGCTCGGCTTTCCGCTTCTGCTGATTCCTTTCGCGATCTACAACATCATTGCCTTCTTGATGCCTGGCGTGACGTGGGCCGGCGTCGTTTCTACCGTCCACATGGTCTCGGGCGCCGATTGGACCATGTCGGCGGGCGAGATGCTCATTGCGTTGGCCGTCGTGCTGTTGTGCGGCGAAGTGATCAAATCAACGCGCGTCGGTTTGCGCACGGTGGTCGATCATGCCCTGTCGCTGATCCTGTTTCTCGCCATGCTGATCGAATTCATACTGGTCAAGCAGGCCGCCACCGCGACCTTCTTCCTTTTGCTGGTGATAAGCTTCGTCGATGTGCTCGGTGGGTTCGCGGTGACCTTACGCTCGGCCCAACGAGACCTTACGGTCGAAGGCGTCGAGCGCGTATCGTCCTGATTAGTCCACTTTTGTCATGAGCCGCGATTTCCAGCTCCCCGGCCGCTCGCCTGTGATTGCCTGCGAAGGAATGGCGGCAACGTCACATCCGTTTGCCACGCTTGCGGCGGTAGACGCGCTGCGTGCGGGGGGCAGCGCGTCTACCGC
>DAISKM010000009.1:15327-21058 GCA_036820945.1 Pseudolabrys sp. | reverse complement strand
GTGCGTGGTCGAGCCGCATATGACCGGTATCGGCGGCGATTGCTTTTGCATGGTCTCGCGGCCGAACAAGCCGATCTGGGGCTACAACGGGTCCGGTCGGGCGGGTGCGAACGCGTCCGATGAGCCATTGCGGGCCAAGGGATTGATCGAGATCGGCACCTCTATCCACGCGGTCACCGTGCCAGGGGCCATCGATGCCTGGGAAGCGATCCTGAAAGCGCATGGCCGTTTCGGCCTCGACCGCGCGCTTGCGCCCGCGATCAGATATGCCCGGGACGGATTTCCCGTGTCCGCCCGTGTGGCCTGGGATTGGCAGAGGCACGTCGGCAAGCTCAAGGCGGATCCCGGGGCCGCCAGTCAATATCTGTTCGGTGGCGGCGCCCCTCGTGAAGGTGATGTGATCCGCTTTCCCGCGCTCGCAGACACGTTGAAACGAATAGCGGCACATGGAGCGCGGGCCTTCTACGAAGGCGAGATCGCCGAGGACATGGCGAAGACACTCGGTGCGCGCGGTTCTTACCTTACGCTGGAAGATTTCGCGCGCCACCGCGGTGATGTGGTGAATCCCATCTCGACCAACTACCGCGGGTTAGAGGTCGTCGAGATCCCGCCAAATGCGCAAGGGCTCACGGCGCTGGTGATGCTGAACATCCTTGAGAACTTCGATGTCGCTTCGCTTGATCCGCTTGGCGCCGATCGCTTCCATCTTGTGCTCGAAGCTGCTCGCCTGGGCTATGCCGTGCGCGACGCCCACATTGCTGACGAAAAGCACATGCAAATGCCGGTGTCAGACTTGCTCGACAAACGGTTCGCCAAGAAACTCGCGTCGCTCATTGACATGAAGAAGCGTGTGAAGTTGCCCCGCGCGCCGACGCCCGGCAACGACACGGTCTATCTAACCGTCGTCGACCGTGACCGGATGGCCGTATCGCTTATCAACTCGCTCTATTCGAGCTTCGGGCTCGGGATTTGCACCGAGAAGACGGGCATTATGCTGACCAACCGCGGGGCCTGCTTCACGCTCGAGGCGGGACACCCCAACGTGTTTGGTCCCAACAAGCGGCCTATGCACACCATCATTCCTGCGCTCGCAATGCGAAACGGCCGCTGCGACATGAGCTTTGGCGTGATGGGTGCGCACTATCAGCCCATGGGCCACGTGCAGATTATCCTCAACATGCTCGACTACGGCATGGACGTGCAACAGGCGATCGACGCCCCGCGCTTTTTCTTCGAAGGGGAGAAGACCGACGTCGAGCGCGGCACGCCGCCGTCGACGATAGATGGGCTCAGGGCTCGAGGACACGATGTCGTGACGGCGAGCACGCCGTGGGGAGGGGCGCAAACGATCAAGATCGATTGGGATCGCGGCGTGCTGATCGGGGGTTCGGAGCCGCGCAAGGATGGCTGCGCGCTCGGTTACTGAACTCGCTTGAGCGCGGCGGTAGCGCGATAGGCGGCTGACGCCATGTTTGGGTCTGCGCGACGTAGTTGGCGCGTCTGCGGATGCTGGTCCTTCGCTGCAACCAGCTGGGCAATGAAGGCGGCATGCTGACGGCCTGCGGTGCGTTCCGCGCGTTGCGTCGAGCGCGCGAGCGCAACCAGCGCGCGATTTTCGAAATCCGGCTCCGATCGCCCGCCCGACGGGATATCGGCAGTTGTATCAATCGCCTCAGGGCGCATCGCAGTACCGTTTCATATTCGGATATCGCGACTTCGCTCGCAATTAACGGGCAAGTGTTGCGCCACACCGCCTTGAAAGTTGAAAAGTACACTCTTCAAAATGGCTGAGTGCGAGATTTGCGACGCGTGGTTAAAGCGGCGCAGGCTGCCTTGTGTTTCAAGGGGATACGCTAGTGATGCGGATGGATTAACCCCGCACGACCACCAGCGCGGGCAGCAGGTCCGACGCCTCTATTCCTTTTCGCCAAGCTTATCCAAACGCTTTTGCATTTCGTCGAGCTGCCGCTTGAGGTCCTCCATCTCGCTGTTGGAGCTTTGCGGCTTTTCTGGCGGCTTCGCCTGGCCGCGCGCGAACGGCGCGAACATGGCGAAGGTTTTCTCGAACATTTCCATGTTTCGGCGCACCTGGTCCTCGAGCGGCCCAAAAGCGCCGACGCCGAAGGCTTGTGCCATCTGCTCGCGGAATTTGCCCTGCTCTCTCGACAGGGATTCAATGGAGGCTTCCAAAAAGCGAGGGACCAGCATCTGCATGCTGTCGCCGTAGAAACGGATCAACTGTCGCAGAAAGGTAATTGGCAGGAGGCTCTGCCCTTCCTTGTTCTCCTGCTCGAAAATTATCTGCGCCAGTACCGAGCGCGTGATGTCTTCGCCCGTTTTCGCATCATAGACGATGAAATCCTCGCCGTTCTTGACCATCGTGGCGAGGTCCTCAAGCGTCACGTAGGTGCTGGTGCCGGTATTGTAGAGCCGCCGGTTTGCGTACTTTTTAATTGTAACCGGCTCTTTTTTTTCCTCTGCCATGTGGACCACACGTTTCCCCTGCCCAGGGATTGAGCATAGCCAATTTCCTCTTCCGTGGGCCACCGTTTTGTGGCAACGCGGCAAGGTTGCCGGAGGGTTGGCGTCCCTTGCGGAAAGGCCTGAAAAGCGCCAATTGTCACGAATATTCGAAAGGCAGGTTGGGTTGACAGTCCGACAGGCCCTGCCAAGGATGCGGCAGTGCCAAAAAACCGCTCCTTGCCCCAAAACTCGTCGTAACAGGAGTTTCAGATGAAAGACGATATCGTCATCGTGAGTGCCGCCCGCACCCCAGTTGGCGCTTTCAACGGGGCATTCGCGAACCTACCAGCCCACGACCTCGGAAAGGTCGCGATCAAGGCCGCGATCGAACGCGCAGGTGTTGAAGGCGAGCGTGTCAGCGAAGTCATCCTTGGACAAATTCTGACCGCCGGACAGGGTCAGAATCCGGCGCGACAAGCATCAATCGCAGCCGCAATCCCGGTGGAAACGCCCGCGTGGGGCGTAAACCAGCTATGCGGTTCCGGCCTGCGGGCGGTCGCGCTCGGTTACCAGGCGATCCTGAACGGCGATAGCGAGATTGTTGTTGCCGGCGGGCAGGAGTCGATGAGCATGGCGCCGCACTGCCAGCATCTGCGCAGCGGTGTGAAGATGGGCGCGTTCGAAATGATCGACACCATGATCAAGGACGGCTTGTGGGACGCTTTCAACGGCTACCACATGGGAACCACGGCGGAAAACGTCGCGAAACAATGGCAGATCACGCGCCAGCAACAGGATCAATTCGCCGTCGCCTCGCAGAACAAGGCAGAAGCGGCCCAGAAAGCCGGCAGGTTCAAGGATGAAATTGTGCCGGTTACCATAAAATCGCGCAAAGGCGATGTGGTGGTGGATACCGACGAATATCCGAAGCCGGGTGTAACGATGGACTCGATCGCGAAGCTGCGCCCCGCGTTCGACAAGGAAGGAACCGTGACGGCCGCCAACGCATCCGGGATCAACGACGGCGCGGCCGCATTGGTGCTGATGAGAGCGAGCGAGGCCGCTAAGTTGGGCAAGACTCCGCTTGCGCGCATCGTGTCGTGGGCGCAGGCCGGCGTCGACCCCGCCATCATGGGAACAGGACCTATTCCGGCGTCCCGCGCCGCGCTCAAGAAAGCCGGCTGGAAGAAAGAGGACCTCGATCTGGTCGAAGCCAACGAAGCTTTCGCTGCGCAAGCCTGCGCCGTGAACAAGGATCTTGGCTGGGATACCGCGAAGGTCAACGTCAATGGCGGCGCAATCGCCATCGGCCACCCGATCGGTGCTTCGGGAGCGCGTGTGCTGGTAACGCTGCTTTACGAGATGCAGAAGCGGAATGCGAAGAAAGGCCTTGCAACGCTCTGCATCGGTGGCGGAATGGGCATCGCGATGTGCGTCGAGCGGTAGTCTGTTCTGCCGTTTGCAGCTTCGATTTAAGTCGTGGCCGGGCTTGTCCCGGCCATGATGTTTTAAGAAGATAGCTCAGAGGTGAAACAGCCATGACACGCGTTGCATTGGTCACCGGTGGAACCCGTGGGATCGGGGCGGCAATCTCGAAAGCATTGAAAGCGGCCGGGTATAAGGTTGCGGCCAACTATGGCGGCAATGACGAGGCCGCTCAGAAGTTCAAGGCCGAGACCGGCATACCGGTATTCAAGTGGGACGTATCGTCTTACGAGGCCTGCGCCGAGGGCATCAAAAAGGTCGAAGCGGAACTCGGTCCGGTCGAGGTGCTGGTTAACAATGCCGGCATCACGCGCGACACCATGTTCCACCGCATGAAGCCCGAGCAGTGGACGGCGGTGATAAACACAAATCTCGGTTCGCTGTTCAACATGTGCCGCCCGCTCATCGAAGGCATGCGGGAGCGCAAGTTTGGTCGCATCGTTAATATCTCCTCGATTAATGGACAGAAGGGGCAGGCGGGCCAGACCAATTATTCTGCCGCCAAGGCAGGAGAGCTTGGCTTCACCAAGGCGCTTGCGCAGGAAGGCGCCCGCTCCGGCATTACGGTGAATGCGATTTGCCCGGGATACATCAACACCGAAATGGTGCAAGCCGTGCCGAAAGATGTGTTGGAGAAATCCATACTGCCGCAGATTCCAATAGGTCGCCTGGGCGAGCCGGAGGAGATCGCGCGTTGCGTCGTGTTCCTTGCCTCCGATGAGGCCGGGCTGCTCACCGGCGCGACACTGTCTGCTAACGGCGGACAGCATTTCATCTAGGTCTCGACAAGTCTCATGAAAGCGATTCGGGTCGGACTAGCAATCGCCGGTCTTTTGGTTGTCTCGCCCATCCGACAGTTGTCTGCGCAGGATGTCGACGCGCGGTGTAAAGATGTTTACGACAAAGTCGCGTGCGGCTGCGCGGTGCAAAATGGCGGACGCGTCATTCCTCCGCCAGCCGGCGTGAAGCGCGAAGGCCTGAAGCTGCGTCCGCGTGAAGGGTCGACTCAGACGCTGGATGGGGGCCAGGTCGCATTTTCGAACTATTTCAGGAGAGACGGCTTCAAGGTGCGCAAAAGCCGTGCACTTGAGGGTTACCTGGCATGCATGCGCGCCAACGGCCGCAAGTAGTGTCAGCGAGCTGGCTGGGATAAACACACTGCTCTCAACGGCCGTGCGCGGCCTTGTGCCGGGCATTCACGACTTTCTGACGTGGAGGTAAAGTCAAGACGTGGATTGCCGGAACAAGCCCCGCCATGACGGAGGCATTCGCCCTATTTGCGCTGCGGCGACCAGTTGGCCGGCGCCAGCTCAAAACCATCGAATGAGAAACCGGGCGCAACTGTGCAACCGACGAGCGTCCATTCGCCAAGACTCTCCGCTGCCTGCCAGGCACGCGCGGGTACAGTGACCTGCGGCACTTCACCTGCACCGATATCGCCGCCGAGGCGAAAAATCTCTTCCTTGGAGCCGTCGACTAAGGACAGCCTGAGCGGGGCGCCGGCGTAATAGTGCCAGATCTCGACCGCGTCGATGCGGTGCCAGTGGGACCGTTCGCCCCGCGCCAGCAGGAACAGGATTGCGGTGGAAGCCGGCCGGCTTTCCACCAGCCGCGAGTCGCGAAAAGTTTCCCGGTAGTGACCGCCTTCCGGATGCGGCCTTAGTCCAAGCGACTGTATCATCTCGGTGGCGGTCAGCATTTGCATAGCGCCGCTAGAATCTGTTCTTGCGTGCCCGAATTTCGGCAAACACCTCGGCGGCCGGCTTCCCGGCCATTCCTATGC
>DAISKM010000009.1:0-15317 GCA_036820945.1 Pseudolabrys sp. | reverse complement strand
TTCCTATGCCGCCGGCGATTTCCGGGCGATCGGCGCGCAGGAACGGGTTGGCCAGCTTTTCCTCGCCGATGGTGACCGGGATTGTCGACTCGCCTTGCGCAATCTGCTGCTTTGCCTGAGCCTCGCGCGCGGCCAGCGCCTTGTTGCCCGGCTCAATGGTGCGCGCAAACTTGATATTTGCAAGGGTGTATTCATGTCCGCAATAGATCTCGGTCTCGTCAGGCAAGTCGCGCAGCTTCACGAGTGAACGCCACATTTGCTCGGGCGTGCCCTCGATCACGCGTCCGCAACCGATCGAAAACAGAGTGTCGCCGACGAATGCGAGCTTGTCGGCGTGAAACCAGTAAGCAATATGGCCAAGCGTGTGACCCGGCGTTTCAATCACATCAGCGGAAAGCGAGCCAACTTTAGCCTTGTCGCCTTCACGCACGGTCTCATCCACGGCCGGAATTTTCTTCGCCTCGGCAGCCGGCGCCACCACGCGGCATTTGTATTTTTCCTTCAGAGCTATGATCCCGTCCGTATGATCGGCATGGTGATGGGTGACGAGGATGTCGGTCAGTTTCCAGCCCGTTTCACTCAGTGCCCTTTCGATGGGCCCTGTCTCCGGCGCGTCGATTGCAGCGGTTGCGCCGCTGCCGCTGTCGTGCACCAGCACTCCATAGTTGTCCGATCGGCAGAGAAAAAGACGGGTTTCTGCAGGCATTGGCTACATCCCTGTCAGTGTTCTGGAAAGAATTAACCGTATCACGTCGGGGATCGGCCATGCACGCCCGTTAGCATTTGCTGGAGCGTTTCATGATAGTTTTGGCGCCATGTCGATTGATGTTGTCGACCTGCGCAATTTCTATGGCCAGCGGCTTGGCGTCGTGGCCCGCCGTTTCATTGCCCGCGGTATTCGCTCGCTGTGGGGAGATACCACCGGTCAGCGCGTCCTCGGCATCGGTTATGCCACGCCCTACCTCGGCTTGTTTCGCGAGGAAGCGGAGCGCTGCCTGGCATTCATGCCGGCCGGGCAGGGGGTCGTGAAATGGCCAACCATGCGTCCGGCGTTGTCTGCGTTGGTGGACGAAAATGAATTGCCGCTGCCTGATTCCGCAGCCGACCGGGTCATGCTGGTGCACGCGCTCGAGATGACAAACGATCCGGGCGCGCTCCTGCGCGAGGTCTGGCGCGTGCTGGCATCTGGTGGCCGGTTGCTGGCGGTCGTTCCGAACCGGCGCGGCCTGTGGGCGCGCATGGACACCACGCCATTCGGACATGGTCGTCCTTACTCACGCAGCCAGATCAACCAGCTCTTGCGAGAAACGTGGTTCACGCCAACTGGCTGGAGCGAGGCGCTGTACGTGCCGCCGATCGCGCGCGGCTTGTTTCTTCGCTCGGCAGTGGCGTGGGAGCGCACTGGAGCGACATTGTCGGCGCCATTCGCCGGAGTGCATCTGGTTGAAGCGACCAAGCAGGTCTATCGCGCAATCCCGGCACGCCGTGTGAGGCGGCGTCTGGTGCCCGCGCTGGAGCCCGCGCTCGCGCCATCACCGGGCGGCTGAGCAAGTCCTTCTCAAAAGCGATTCGATCACTGCGCGACGCAGGATTGTTGCGAAGCGCGGCTACATTCGCTGTGACGCAATCAATGCGGCTGGACGATCAGTCGGGCTGACGAGGTTCGTCGCCGCCGTCGTCTTGCGGCGGTTGCGGGGCGGAGCCCTGCTGATTTTGATGTCCGCCACCGAAATCGGGACGGTCGTGACGGTAGCCGCCGCGATGGCGTCGGCGCCGCCGATGTCCGAAGCGGTCCTGACCGCGATCGCCCTGATCGAAGCCGTTCGATCCCGAATTTTGCTGCGGTTGTCCGCCGCCGGTAATGAATGCGGGAAGGGCGCCGACATCTTGTTGCCCGCCGTCTTGTCCGCCGTGGCCCGACTGCTGGTATGGTTGAGCCTGATGCTGCGCAGGACGGTTGTGCACCTGCTGGTCACGTGGCGGAAATGGTTGTGCGTCGCGAGGCAGATAGGGCTGCTGTTGCGGTTCGCGCGGCCCGTAGCTGGGTTCATTCTGCCCCATGAAAGGCTGCGCATCGTCGTCGCCGTCATCGAAACTCTCGTCGTTGCCCTGCTGTTGTCCGCCTGGCGCTCCCTGCTGCGGCTGCTGGTTGTAGTAGGGATTCTGCTGACGGAACTGCTCCTGCGCCGCGGCGATAAGACGGAAATAATGTTCGGCATGCTGGTAGTAATTTTCCGCAGCCACCGGGTCGCCGGATCCCTGCGCGTCGCGCGCAAGCTGGATGTATTTCTCCGCTATATGCGAAGCTGTGCCGCGGATTTTGACGTCCGGCCCGTTTGATTCGTAAACGCGCGTCAACGGATTTTGGCTCTTGCGGTGGTTGCCGCGTCCCCGCATGCGCTTCTGACCGTTTCTCATGGTATCCCTGTTATTGCCTTTCGCTTGTTGCGGCATTCGCCGCCGAACGCCTAACCAAAATGCAAGCCCATACAACTCTCATTGCGCGGCCGGACCTGCATTCGACATCCGCGCCAATGACCGAACCTTTGTGCTCTTTATCGCGATAGTCGCAGCAACCCCTTAGCCGCGGCCCTGCCGCAGCGTTGCCAACCTCTCGTTATGCGCATCGTGCCAGGTTTCGAAATATGATGCGCCCAACAGGTGAAGCATCCAGACCCGTATCTGGCGATTTCGTTTGCCGTCTATTCGAAGCCGGCTCTGCGTCATCCGCCTTGCGTCGCACCTCACAGAGCAGCCGCTCCGGGGTCATGGCGATGCAACCGTCACGGGTCGATTCCGTGATCGGAAGCTAGTCGTTTCCGGAGCATAATCCAAGCGATTTTTTTGCAAACAAATCAGCTCTGCAGTTTTCATCGGGCGGGAATGCGACATGCTCATGACTTGACGCCTAACTTGCGCAGAGTACGCGGGGAATTCCGGCCAGATCTTTACGCGCGGGGTCGACCTTTAGCCCTGCCTGGGCAAACAACCCGCGAACGCTCGGTTCCTGGCCTTTGCCCAGCTCCACGAACAGCTTTCCGCCCGCAGCCAGCAGGCGCTCTGCGTCCGCGGCAATGGCGCGATAGGCGGCCAGTCCGTCATCTCCGCCATCAAGTGCCATCATTGGGTCGTAATCCCGCACCTCTGGCGGAAGGGAGGCGATATCGGCACGCGCGATATAAGGGGGATTTGAAACAATCAGGTCGAACGGACCTTGGACGTCAGAAGCGATATCGCACACGATGAAACTGCAGCGCGGTCCGAAACCCAAAGACACGGCATTGTCGCGTGCAACCTGTAAGGCCGCGTTGCTGGTGTCGGTACCTGTTCCGGTTGCATTTGGCAACTCGTGCAACAGCGCCAGCAACAGCGCACCCGAACCGGTACCGATGTCGAGGATGCGCAGTTTTTCCATACGCAGCCCCCCGCGCACAACGAAGTCCAGCGCGACTTCAACGACGGTTTCTGTCTCCGGGCGCGGCACCAAGACGTCGGGAGTAACCGCAAGGCCGAGACTCCAGAATTCCTTTTTTCCAAGAATGCGCGGTACCGGTTCGTGCCTTAGCCGACGCGCAGCGAGCGCTGATATCACGTCGATCTCGCGCGCTTCCAAAATGCGATCCGATTGCGAAATCAGTTTGCCGCGGTCGAGGCGCAACGCATGGCCGACCAGAACGCGAGCGTCCGTTTCGGCCCCTTCGATCCCCGCCGGGCGAAATGCCTGTGCCACGACGTGAAGCGCCTCAGACACCGAGGCACCCGCCTTTAGTCCGGGAATGACTTTCACTCTGTGCTTTCCGCCGCCAGCAATTCAGCCTGATGCTCGGTCACCAGCGCGTCAATGATCTCATCAAGCGCCTCGCCTTCCATCACCTGCGGCAATTTGTAGATCGTGAGGTTGATGCGATGATCGGTGACGCGGCCTTGAGGAAAATTATAAGTTCGAATCCGCTCCGACCGATCGCCCGACCCAACCTGGCCGCGCCGATCCGCGGCCCGCTCGGCGTCGCGCTTGCTGCGCTCCTGATCATAGAGCTTGGCGCGCAGCATTGTCATCGCCTTGGCGCGATTCTTGTGTTGCGATCGCTCTTCCTGCACGGCCACGACGATACCGCTTGGAATATGAGTGATGCGGATGGCGGATTCGGTTTTGTTGACGTGTTGGCCGCCGGCTCCGCCAGCGCGCATCGTATCGATTTTGAGATCGGCGTCATTGATGTGGATGTCGACGTCCTCGACCTCGGGCAACACCGCAACCGTCGCGGCCGAGGTATGGATGCGTCCCGACGCTTCGGTGTCCGGTACCCGTTGAACGCGATGTGCGCCGGATTCGAATTTGAGCTTCGCAAATACGCCGCGTCCACGGACCTCCGCGACGATTTCCTTAAAGCCGCCCTTGGTGCCTTCGCTGATCGAAAGAATTTCTGTCTTCCAGCCCTGCTTGACCGCATAGCGCTCGTACATGCGGAAAAGATCACCGGCAAACAAAGCGGCTTCGTCTCCGCCGGTTCCGGCACGGATTTCGAGGATGGCATTATGGTCGTCCATCGCGTCCTTCGGCAGCAGAGCCAGGCGGATTTGCTGTGCGAGCGTTTCCTTGCGATGTAGAAGTTCGTGCCGCTCCACGTCGGCGAGCTTGCGGACTTCGGAATCGGTCCCCGAGTCATCTATCAATGCTGCAAGCTCGGCGATCTCCTTGTCGGTGCTGCGATATGCCTTTATTGCCTCGACAACAGGGTTGAGTTCGGCGAATTCCCGCGACAACCTGACATAGGCCTCGGGAGCCAATCCGGTTGCAAGCTCGCTTTCCACCATCGCGTGGCGGGTAAGCAGGGCATCCATTTTTTGCTGCGGCAGGACTATCAAAGCTGCAATCCCTCGGCCGCGGCGAAGCCTTCAAGCTTCTGTCGGATTGACACGCTTCCTACCGGCTTTTCAAGGCAAGGCAACAGCGTGGCTTCGCCCTTGCGGCAATCAAGGTCAAGCAGCAACGCCTTGACCGGACCCACCGCGGAGGGTGTCAGCGAAAGCGTTCGATAACCGAGAATGGCAAGTGCCAACGCGCCGATCGGCTGCGACGCGAGCTCGCCGCACAACGTGACCGGCTTTCCGTGCTTTTTTGCCTTATCTGCGATGTCCTTAAGCGCGCGCAGGACCGGTGCCGAAACCGGATCGAATCGCTCGGACACGCGGGGATTGCCGCGATCGGCGGCGTAAAGAAATTGCATCAGATCATTGGAACCTACCGACAGAAAATCGACACGTCCCAGCAGTTCGTCAAGCTGGAACAAGAGGGAGGGTACTTCCAGCATTGTGCCGATCTCGACCCGCTCGGGGAGTTCGTGCCCGTGTCGGCGCAGGTGAGTCAGCTCGACTTCGACGAGTGACTTTGCTTTATCGAATTCCTCGACAACCGCAATCATCGGAAACATCAGCTTGAGACCGCGCCCGCTTGCAGCGCGCAGCAACGCGCGCACCTGACTCCGGAGCAAGCCGGGCCTGTCCAGGCCGAGCCGGATTGCCCGCCATCCCAACGCGGGGTTTTCTTCCTCGATGTTGCGCATATACGGCAGCACCTTGTCGCCGCCAATGTCGAGAGTGCGGAAGGTCACCGGTTTTTTCCCGGCCGCATCGAGAACCGCGCGATAAAGCGCAAGCTGCTCGCCGGTGCGCGGCAACGTGGTTGCGACCATGAACTGCAATTCGGTACGAAACAGGCCGATGCCAGCTGCCCCAGTATCCTCGATGTGCGGCAGGTCGATCGTGAGTCCGGCGTTTATCATCAGAGACATCTTTTGGCCGTCCCTGGTGACACAAGGCCGATCGCGAAGAGCGCGATACTGCGCCTGACGGCGCGCACGTAGCTTGACGCGCTCGCCATATGACGCCTGAATATCCTGTGGCGGCCGCATGTGAATGTGGCCCGTCGAGCCGTCGACGATGATGGCGTCTCCTGGCTCGACCAGGCCGGTTGCATTTTCGATTTCGCCGACGGTTGGAATTCCCAGCGCGCGTGCAACAATCGAAACATGCGATGTCGGTCCGCCTTCCTCGAGAACCAGCCCGCGTAGTCTCTTGCGGTCATAGTCGAGCAACGCCGCTGGGCCCATGGAGCGCGCGACGATGATCGCATTTTCCGGCAGCTGCTCTTTTGCCGGCGCATGATCCTGGCCCATCAGAACGCGCATCAGTCGGTTTGCAAGATCGTCGAGATCATGCAGGCGATCACGCAAATAATGATCGGAAGCACGCAACATGCGCGCGCGCGTATCGGACTGCACCCGCTCTACGCTGGCCTCGGCCGTAAGGCCGGTCATCACGGCTTCGCGAATCCTGTGCAGCCAACCCTGGTCGTAGGAGAACATGCGATAGGCTTCGAGCACGTCACGATGCTCACCGCCGTCGGCCACGTCGCGATGCTCGACCAGCCGGTCGAGATCTTCGCGCAGCGCGGCGATCGCCGTGTCGAGCCGTATGAGTTCATTCTGCACATCGTCAGCGATCACATTGGTGATGACTACGCGCGGCTCGTGCAGGACCACATGGCCAAGCGCGATGCCGTCTGAAAGCGAAGTGCCGACGAGATGCATCGCGTGCCGCGCGGCCGGCTCGGCACCGGGCCGTGCGAGGGATGACAGCTCGCCCGATGCAATCATCTCGGCGAGTACCATCGCCGTCGTCTGCAGTGCCTCTTCTTCTTCCTCGGTATAGGTACGACGCGCGCGATTTTGCACCACGAGCACGCCCAGCGTGTTGCCGGCGCGCAGGATCGGAACGCCAAGGAACGAGTGATAGATCTCTTCGCCGGTTTCCGGCCGATAGGAGAAAGCCGGATGGGCCTGCGCATCGGAAAGGTTCATTGGGGTGGCTTCGCTGGCGACCAGGCCGACCAGACCTTCTTCGGCTCTCAAGACGGTCTGGTGGACGGCTTCGCGTTTGAGGCCTTCCGTGGCGTAAAGCTCCAGCGTTCCGTCTACGCGCAGCACGTAGACAGAGCACACCTCGGCAACCATGTTGGCGGCGATGAGTACCACCACCTTGTCGAGGCGATCCTGTGCGCTGACCGGCTCCGCCATGACTTCGCGGAGCCGGCGCAACAGCACGCGCGGACCGCCGAGCGCGCCACGCATGAGTGAGATCCCTTAGCCCACGGCTTTGGCCGCAGCCTCATTACCGCCAAATCGTGTACGAATAGCGACCCGGATCCGGTATCCGCGGTCGCTTACGCGTCAGGCTATAGCCAAAGGCATATGCAAGGGGCAAGCCAAAGCGACACCGGCTTGGCGCGAAACTGCTATTGTTCGGCGCGCGCCCCCAGAAGCCGACCTTGCCATCCTGCAACCGCCGTCCAGATGCTGGCGCCCGCCCAGGCTACCCAGAGCAGCGTCAGCACAACAAGCTCGGTCGTGGAACAAGGCTCGCCGTCGATGCACTGCCTGGAAACCAGGCCGATGGGAGCAAGGAACGCCATCGCGAGGGAGAACACCGCGAAACAGGACAGCAGGTACGCGGCGATAATCGCACTGCGCCGCACAAGCGAGGGCGTACCCACTGGCGATATCGTTTTGCGCCTGCCCCTAAAATGATGGGGTTGGGCCTTGGCGAGATCCCTAATCTGCACCGTCGAACTTGTAAGAAGATCGTGGACTGCCTGATGGCGGTATGTCATCGCCATTGCGACGAAGGAGTACCAGCCCAGCAGCGATTTGATGAGGACGCGCGCTACAGCCTTCAGAAAGTTCACATTGCCGCCGCGGTCATCGACCACGCGCATATTGAAAAGGTAGTGGCCAATCGTGCCGCCGGTCAAAGACACCAACAGTGGCTCATAAAACAGCCAGGTGGCGGCGACGGTAAATCCAACAATGCGGGCGATGTTGTCCGATGCGAAAGCGACCGCAACGGCAAGCGCAGCGGCCAGAACGACCATGAAAATGATGCTATCGACGAGCACGGCCTGCACGCGCCTGGTGAAGCGAACGTAGGCTTGAGTGTCCGAAGAAGCATCGCCCGCTACAGTCACATCAGGCACCCATAGCGCTCAATGACAACAGTCATCGCTCAAAGGTTCAAACGCCAGCCAGCGATTTCTATTCCGCGACACGATTGCCGTACGCCCGGTTTGGCGAGCTAAAAAAGCGTCAGCCATCGCTCAGATTTTATCCAATCCATACAGCGTGTGCAGGGTGCGAACCGCGAGGTCGGTCTGACCAGCCTTGATCAGCACCGAGAATTTGATCTCGGACGTTGTGATCGCGAGAATATTGATCTTCTGCTGCGATAATGCCTTGAAGGCCTGTGCCGCGACGCCGGCGTGGCTGCGCATGCCGATCCCGATCACGGATACCTTGGCAACGTCGGTCGCGCCATCGAGCCGCTCGTAGCCGATAGATCCTTTTGCCTTTTCGATCGTGACACGAGCGCGTTCATAGTCGGCTGAAGGGACCGTGAACGTGAGATCGGTTGTGGCGCCGTCGGCGGATACGTTTTGCACGATCATGTCGACGTTGATATTGCTGTCGGCGAGCGGGCCGAAGATTGCGGCGGCGACGCCCGGCTTGTCCTGCACGCGACGGATTGAGATCTGCGCCTCATCCTTTGAAAATGCGATACCCGTGACGACCTGCTGTTCCACGATGTCTCCTTCGTCGCAAATGAGTGTACCGCGCAAGGGCCTCGATGAATCGATATCCTCCGGCTTCTCGAAGCTTGAGCGCACGAATATTCGAACATTGTGCACCATTCCAAGTTCGACTGAACGTACCTGCATGACCTTGGCGCCAAGCGAGGCAAACTCCAGCATTTCCTCGTAGGCAATCTTGTCCATGCGGTGGGCCTTCGGCACGACGCGAGGATCGGTCGTATAGACCCCGTCCACGTCGGTGTAGATGTCGCAGCGTTCGGCGCCGATTGCCGCCGCGATCGCAACCGCCGATGTGTCAGAGCCACCCCGTCCGAGCGTCGTCACCCGGCCCGTTTCCTTATGCAGTCCCTGGAATCCCGCGATGACCGCGACCTGCGCATGTTCCTTGAAGCGCTTGATCAGCTCGGCGCCGTTCACGTCCAGGATGCGGGCCGATCCGTGCGCATTGTCGGTGAGGACCGGCAGCTGCCAACCCTGCCATGACCGCGCGTTCACTCCCATGCCTTCGAGCACAATCGCGAGCAGCCCCGCCGTCACCTCCTCACCGGTCGCGACGACCGCGTCGTACTCGCGGGCATCGTGCAGCATGGCCGCCTCCCTGCACCAGTCGACCAACTGATTGGTGACGCCGGCCATGGCCGATACCACCACGGCGACGTCGTAACCCGCATCGACTTCCCGCTTGACGTGGCGCGCCACGTTTCGGATGCGATCGAGATCAGCGACGGATGTTCCGCCGAATTTCATCACCAGTCGAGCCATGACTTTCCCGAGTGCGCGAACGGCGCCAAGAAATGGCCGGCGCAAAGCATCAAACGCCCGGGCGCCGGCCTGAAAAGGCGCGTATACATACCGGCGGGGTGCGGCAATCGCAACATCGGCGCCACGACGCCGTCATAATGCAGAAGAACCGGGGTCTGGTGATGCGCTACATCGATAATATTCTGCAACCAGGGGAGACCGTTGCTTTTACGACCACCCTGCACTGGATCGTCTATCTGCCCGCGATCTGTCTGTGGCTCTTGGCCTTCATCGTGATCACCGTGGGTGCCGCAATGGGTCCGGTCGCGATTCTGGCAGCAATTGTTTGCGCGCTGGTTGGCTCGGGGCTAGCGTTCACCGCCTGGTTCAGACGGTGGACGACGGAGATAGACGTGACCGACCGCCGCATTGTCTTCAAACGGGGTTTCATCCGACGCCATACGGTCGAGATGAACATGGACAAAGTTGAGAGCGTCGATGTCGACCAATCGATTCTGGGGAGGATGCTCGATTACGGTGACATCACGATTCGCGGAACCGGTGTCGGAATCGAGCCGCTGCGCAATATCGATTCGCCGCTCGAATTTCGAAACCAGGTAACAGCCCGGTGAGAGGCATTGCTGGAGACGAACATGTCAGGCAGCCGCACATCGTCAGTCGACCCAGCCGAGCTTGAACGCTTCTCCCGCTATGCCGCCGATTGGTGGAATCCGCGCGGCTCGATGGCGCCACTTCACAAATTTAATCCGATTCGGTTGGCCTATATCCGTGATCAGGTCGCCGCGCGCTTCAATCTTGACGCTAAAAAGCTCGACTGCCTGAAAGGGCTGTGCATCCTCGATATCGGCTGCGGGGGCGGCATCCTGTCAGAACCTCTGGCGCGCCTGGGGGCGAAAGTCCTCGGGGCGGATCCGTCGGAGGAGAATATCGCTGCGGCGCGCACGCACGCCAAGGGGTCGGGCATTGATGTCGACTACCGCGCGACCACGGCGGAGGCACTTGCCGATGCAAACGAACGATTCGACGTCGTGCTGGCTATGGAAGTCGTCGAGCACGTTGCCGACGTTGGAGCGTTCATCGACACTTGCGCAGCAATGGTCAAACCAGGCGGACTTATGATTGCCGCTACTTTGAATCGCACGCTGAAGAGTTTTGCATTCGCTATTGTCGGTGCTGAGTATGTATTGCGCTGGCTGCCACGCGGCACTCACCAGTGGGACAAGTTCGTCACGCCGCAGGAACTGGAGACTGCGATAGAAAATGGCGGGTTGCAGGTGATCGGCGAGCGGGGAGTCGTCTACAATCCGTTCGCCGACCGATGGCAATTGTCATCCGACATGGACGTCAACTACATGCTGGTCGCGCAACGTCCTCAACAAAAAGGAGAGGCGGGATGATCCTCGAATTGGTTGAATTCAATTCTCCGAAGGGCTGGAGCCGCGCGCACGTTGCCGAGGAGGCGCGCAAGACGATTCCGAAATGGCGCGCCAATAAGCAACTCATGCGCAAGCACTTCGTGCTCGAACTTAACGGGAAGACGGGTGGTGGCGTCTATATCTGGCCTTCGGTCGAGGCGGCGCAAAAGGCTCACGACGAAGAGTGGCGCCAGTCTGTGATCAAGCGTACCGGCGGGGCGCCAACCATCCGTTATTTCGATTTATTCCTGCTCATTGATAATGAGAAAGGTGCGTTCACCGAATTTCCCGAAGTCGCCGAAATCCGTCCCGCGGCGGCGTAATCCGTCGCTACACCCTGAGACAAGAGACGCGTAGTGCAAACCAAGCTGGGTCAAGCCCGCGTTTGACCACGGAGAAAGAATGCTTTGGGCCGGGTTCACGCTGATCGCCGCTGCCGCGCAGACTGCGCGCAACGCGATGCAGCGGGAGCTGACCGCGGCCCTTGGAACGGTCGGCGCCACGCATGTCCGGTTTCTTTTTGGGTTTCCTTTTGCGCTGGTTTTTCTAGCCTGTGTCTTGACCGCGACGGGCTCGGCGTTGCCTTCGCCGCCGCTTGTATTCTGGCCATGGGTTGTTGCCGGTGCATTCACCCAGATCGCCGCCACGGCAACCATGCTGTCTGTGATGGGGCAGCGCTCGTTCGTCGTGGCATACGCCTACATCAAGACGGAGCCGGTGCACGTGGCGCTGTTCGGGCTCCTCTTTCTTGGCGACAAGATATCAGGGCTCTCCGCTTTGGCGATCCTCATCGCCACGACCGGCGTGATTGTGATTTCGCCCAGGGCAAAGTCCGGCGAAGGGGGAGCCTTGCGATCAACCGTCGTCGGACTGGTATCCGGGGCGTTATTCGGGCTTTCCGCGATCGGGTATCGAGGCGCGATCCTCTCGCTACAGCTGCCCAACTTTGTTGTGGCGGCAACCTTCACTGTAACGGTCGGGTTGATAATCCAGGCCGCGGTTTTGTCGCTCTATCTGGCCTTGCGCGAGCCGAAGGTTCTTCACGCGATCGCGCGCGCGTGGCGACCCTCCCTGTTTGCCGGCTTCATGGGTGCTTTTGCTTCCGAATTCTGGTTTCTCGCCTTTGCGATCACGACTGCGGCCAATGTGCGCACATTGGCCCTTATCGAGGTGTTGTTTGCGCAAGGAGTGACGCGTTTCGTATTCAAACAGCCGACCACGCAACGTGAACTTGTCGGCATTGGCCTCGTCGTGATCGGAGTTGGCTTGTTGATTTGGGCGCACTAGCTCGCGAAAAACGAGTCAATTCCGCTCGTCGGGCAACACCGGCAACGGGTGGAATTCAATTCCCTCGTCGGAAAGCTCTTTGGCTTCATCGGATGTGGCTACACCATAAATCGAGCGATGCTCAATTTCGCCATAGTGCATCTTGCGAGCCTCTTCGGGGAATTGTGCGCCGACATTGTCGGCGTTTTTTGTGAGATGGTCGCGCAATTCCTTGAGCTTCGTGCGAAATTCCCGTTCCTGCGGTGACATCATGGCCACCGGCGTAGGCACCGGGTTTGCCGGCGCTTCCGCTGCGTTCGCAAGCGCTTCTGCCGACGGCTGAATCGGCGCGGACTGTTTCTTCGCAGTCGCGGACAGGCGCGGCGCCATGATCGCCTTTTGCACCTTTGTGGAGCTGCATTGCGGGCAGGACACCAGTCCACGCCTGACTTGCTTTTCATACGCGGCAGAATCCTGGAACCAGCTTTGAAACTGATGGCCCTGCTCGCAAAGGAGTGCGTAATGAATCATTCTGCCCCTCGTATGACGTGCAGGTGGGCTGGTTCGGCCATCGGCTCGACAATTTCAAAGCGACGGCCATGCTGCAATGATGGAATGCGCGCGCGCGCTTTGGCTATTTCCGCGGGATCGATTTCGGCCATGACCACCCCCGGATCGGTGCCGCCTTCCGCAATGATGCGCCCCCAAGGGTCAACGATCAGTGAATGGCCGTAAGTGTCCCGTCCGTTCTCATGCTTGCCGCCCTGCGCCGCAGCAAAGACGAAGCAGCCATTTTCAATGGCGCGGCTACGGACAAGGGTGTGCCAATGCGCTTCGCCGGTCTGCTTGGTGAATGCCGAGGGAATCGCCAGCATCGTGGCGCCCGCTTCGGCCAAGGCACGATAGAGGGCGGGGAAACGCAGGTCGTAGCATATCGTAAGGCCAAGCCGGCCCCACGGCAGGTCCGCAAGCACAGCCTGTTCGCCCGGGCGGTAGTTGCGCGACTCGCGATAGCTTTCGCCGTCCGCAAGATCGACGTCGAACATGTGAATCTTGTCATAACGCGCCGCAATATTGCCCTTTGGATCGAGAAGGAAAGAGCGATTGGCCGCGCGCTCGGGCGAAAGTCTGACCGCCAGCGAGCCAATATGAATGTAGATGCCAAGCCGGCGCGCCAGTTCGCGCAAGGTTGCGAGCGAGGGATCCGCCTCTTCGGCGACAATTGCACCGAAAAGCTGTTCGCGTTTGGCTGCCAAAATGTTCGTCATTTCCGGAGTGAGCACGTACTCGGCTCCGGCTGACTTTGCCTCGCTGATAAGACGCAAGGCGTCGTCGATGTTGGCGGCCGGTTTGAGGCCAGACCGCATCTGAATCATTGCGGCCTTGAAGGTGCCGGCGCTCATGGCGACGTCTCGCCGTCTGCCAGCATGGGGTCAAGTTTGCCGGCACGTTCCAGCGCGTGCAGTTCTTCGCTGCCCCCGACATGCACCGCCCCGATAAAAATCTGCGGTACCGTCATTCGCCCGTTCGCACGCTGGATCATTTCGTCACGGCGCTCCCAATCGCGTCCGATGTCGATTTCGCTGTAAGTCACACCCTTGCGCGTGAGCAAGGCCTTGGCGGCATTGCAAAAGGGACAATAGCGGGTCGTGTAGATCTCGACTGGCGACATGACCTTTCCGGGCCCTGTGAGCCTCTTTTATATGGGAGTCCGCGCGGGCGCCACAACCCGAGCGAAGACCAGCACGTCGACGTGAGAAGCTCCCGCCCGCAACAGTGCGCGGGTGCACGCATCGACGGTGGCGCCGGACGTGAGTACGTCATCGACCAATATCAGACGCCGGCCCGCCACCTCGGCCCTGTGCTCGCCGGGCACGACGAAAGCGCCCTGGACATTTTCAGCGCGCTCCGGCTTCGACCGCCCCACCTGCTGCGGCGTCGCCCGGGCACGTTTGAGTCCGGCGTACGAAACCGGCACGCCGCAGAGTGGCGAGATCGCCCCGGCGAGCGCTGCCGATTGGTTGAAGCGCCGCGCCCAGCGCCGCCGCCAATGCAACGGCACTGGTATGAGAGCGTCGGCATCAACAAATAGCTCCCCACCCGCGCGGGCCATCCAACGGCCCATCATCGGGGCAAGGTCGAGCCGGTCGCTGTATTTAAAGGCTTGTACCAGGGTGCGGGCGACGTCGTCGTAGCGAACTGCAGCCCGCGCGCGGTCATAAGCCGGTGGGTTGGCGATCGCTTCCATGGACAACAAGCCGCTTCCGGGATCATAGGCAAAGGGAATTCCAAGCCGTGCGCAGTAAGGCGGCTCGATGAATGACAGTCGCGACCAGCATGGCGCGCACAGACCCGTGCCCTCGCCCAGCGGCTCACGGCAAGAGGGACAAAGCGGCGGCAAAGCGAAGTCCAAAATAAGCCGCAACGCCGTCCGCATGTTCTCACGAAAGCGGACCGCGTACGATGGTGGTCGCTCCGGTCTTGCCGAAACCAGATCGTTCATGCTGCAACCGTAGCATGGGCGCTCCCCGGTGACAGGAACAGGACTTGCGCAACAGGACAAAGCGATGTCGCCAAGCCCCATGATCTTTGACCGGCAATTGCTGCACGTGCGCCAGTCGCACGCGCGCGCGCTCGGGCCTGCGACTTTTTTGCTGGATCGGGCCGCGACCGAGCTCGCTGAACGTCTTTCCGCGGTCGTGCGCCGGTTTGAACTGGCAGTGGATCTTGGCACGCCGACGGACGCGGTGCGCCGCGCGCTCGCCGCGAGCGGAAAAATTGGGGCGATTGTCGCCGCCGCCGATCCTGCAACGCTCCGCGCCCATGCGCGGGCGCGCGGCTGGCACAACCTTCGCCTGTTGAGCGCCGGCAACAACACATTCAAGTACGACTTCCGGAGCGAGGATGCGGAGGGCCGCCAGGATTCCGCCCTGAGTGTCTTCACTTGTGACCATGCAGGCAGCCTCAGGCACTTCTACACGACGCACCCGTGGCTCGACGAAGACGTGAATGAACGCGGGATTGATCTGCTGCAGCCCGTCTACAACATGCTAGATCTCACCCCGCAGGGACGCGGCAACTGGTATGCGTCGCTCGGGTACGGCACGCGCGTGGACTGGGTCCCGCACACCCGCTAGTCAGGCACGCAACTCGCACTGGGCCGATCACATTCGCTCGCCGGGCAATTGGCTCGCTTGTTTCACCCAAGCAGCGAACTGAGCTTCGTCGAG
>DAISKM010000008.1:11154-21955 GCA_036820945.1 Pseudolabrys sp. | reverse complement strand
CTGGTCCGAATGACAGTGGAACATCTTTAGAAACGAAGCGCACGGAATCTCTGCTTTTGACCCAAAGCGGACATGCCCTTTCAACCGATTTTTGACACAGATGATTCCTAAAGGTGGCCGCTATGCGGGGGATGCCGCACAGCGTAAGGGGAACGGGACAATGTTTACTCCGTTAGTCATCGCCTTTTTCGTATTTGCGATAATTTTGGCCGGAGCATTTGCCGGTGCGGTCGCCAGACGGTACGTACCACAGCACCACCTGTCGGAGGAGACAAAAAGCGTGGTCTCCATATCCATGGCAGTGGTTGCTACGATTTCTGCCTTGGTTCTTGGGCTCTTACTTTCAAACGCGAACAGCTCGTTCAGCGCAGTCCAGGGACAAGTGAACTCGATGTCGGCGCAAATCCTCCGGCTGGATCAGCTCCTTCGTCGATACGGCTCAGAAACGAAATTAGCTCGGGAAAAGCTGCGAGAGTATGCCGAAAGAAAAAGGGATGATCTATTCCCGAATAATCCAGCCGATATCCGTCTCAGCGATCAATCGACTTATGATCTTCTTCAGGAGGTCGAGGACTTAGTGCTTTCCGTTAAACCCGCAGACGCGCGGGACCAATGGTGGCTGGCGCAGGCCATGACACTCGCCTCCAAGATCGGCGATACTCGTTTTCTTCTGGCCCAACACAGTGGGCGGGGAACTCCACAAGCTGTCCTCTTGCTCCTAGTCTTCTGGCTTACATTACTATTCGCCAGTTTTGCTCTCTTCGCGCCGTCGAACGTGATCACAACGGCCACCCTGACACTTTGCGCGCTCGCAATCGCCGGTTCTGTCGGAATGATCCTAGAATTGGAGCGCGGATTCGGAGGTTTAGTTCAAGTTTCACCGCAGGCGATGAACCAGGCCGTTGCCGCCTTGCAAGCCGACGCAACCAATGAAAACTCTGGTAGCCACACCTAAGACAAGGGCGGCCGATGTCGTCGAAATATTCGTTTGCGCATAGCACAGCAGGCGTGCCCATCAGGCCCTTGCCGCGCGCTTCGAGCGAGATCATGTGCTCGCGGCTGGTCATCACGCCGATATCAACTTCGAAGAAGATGCTCGCGGGACAAAGTTAAGCAAGCTTTGGCTTCAATTGTTGCGCTTCGACCCCAATTTTGGCGAGCATGACTGCAATCGGGCCGAGAAGGAAATAGCAGACTGCACCACACCACAACGTTGCGCTAATCGAGAACTCGATACTGATGGTAACTGCCAGCGCTGATGCAAGCACGCCTGCGACTCCATTCACTGCCCAGAACCATGGGGTGGGACGCTGGTCGATGTGATTAACGATCTGCATTCCTGTCGGAAATCCAAATCCCATGAGCACGCCGGATGGGACAATTGCCAAAAGCGCTACCATCACTCGCACGGGTAGCGCCGCAGAGGCGAACACGTTGATAAGAGCAGAGAGCCAATAAGGCAGGACGGCTATGTAAATGCTAAGTAGGCCGATCCACACGAGCAATCGTCTACCGGTCAACAGGGATATGCGCGACGAGAGCAGACTGCCGAAGCCGGTCGACACGATAATGGCGAAGAGCCCGATAGCGAGGCCATAGATGGGATGGCCGAGATACACAGAAATCCTCTGAATGAGTCCCATTTCCACAAACATGAAACCGAGACCTATAAGCAGGAAATAAGTTGAGCCGAGCAAAGCTATCGACAGTTCGACGTGGCGGAGCGACGGCAGCGACGGAACGAGGATCGTTGCGAAGACCAGTACTAGCGAAAGGACGATGATAATAGCGAGCGTTGATATGGCCTTAAAATTACCGCGGATTACGCCCTCGTCGGCTCTCATGGCACTCAGCAGAGCACTGGGATCGCTTATCCGAAGCTGCTCAAAAAAGAACGGCCGATCGTCATGGGCAGGAGTCAAATCGAGTTGGTAAGCGGTCGATAGATCTGCCAGCGTTTCGGGCGTTCGTGCCTCAAGGATTGCCGCCATGACTGAGGAAGCAGGGCGCGTCCCCGGGTGCATGATAGTCGTGAACCGAAGTGACTTGACCGTTGCGGTCAGGGTGGAAAGGTCGGCTGTGCTGAAGGGCGCGCGCGATACAATCAGGGTCGCAAGGTTGTCGGTAACTGCGAGATAGAGATGCGCTTGCGGATCGCCAATGCCCTCGCTCCGGAGAGCGGCGACCACGACACTCACCATGCGCCCTGCCTCACCAATGTTGTTGGGTGAATACCAGCGCGATACGGTAAACACGCCTGTCGGCGTGAGATGCCTGAAAAAGACGCGGAATCCCTCAACCGTATAGAGCCCGTTCTCGGAAAGTGAGAACGCGCCAGCTCCTGTCGCTGCCCAGGTATCGACCATGCTCATCTGGATCAAATCAAAATGTTGGTCCGACCGCTCGAACCAGCTTCGTCCCTCATCGACGTAAATCCGTACGCCTGGCAGGTCTGCAACGCGATTGTAGTCGCGCAAGCGGTCGGTCAGCAGGTTGACGAATATCGGATTGAGCTCAATCCCGGTGACATCGCGGAATCCGAAATACTTCGCCGAAAGCAGATCTCGTCCGCCGCCGACACCTATCACTGCCGCTCGTCCATCATGACGAATTGAATACGCCAGGTTCGTGATGTCGTATTTGAGAAATTCCAGTTTCGATAAATCACCGTCGAAGCGATACATCGGACTCCCTGCAGATCCATCGATCTGCATGTTGCGTTCCTCAAATTCGATCGCCGGCATTGTCGGCGACGGCCCCCACATTGACGGCCACCGCTTAGATGGGCCAACGTCGATGCGCGAGAACGAATTCCACAGAACGATCGGGGCGGTGTCCGCACTTTCGAGCTGCTCCTTCACCATTGAAAGCTTCAGGCCATACGGCTGGATTGCGACGTTTGCCAATGCGAGGACGGCGAACCCCACGGCAAACATCCATGGCCGTCCGAGAGCGGCGCCCCTCGTGATTCCCAGCTGCGACTTCTCCGCCTTATTGGCGACGCGGCACGCTTGCGAAAACAAAACTGCCGCCAAGGCTCCGAGAGCGCCGACCAGAAACCACGCTGATACAGAATCGATGAGCGTCAAGACGGCTAAAACGACGAGACAGCCGGTTGCCGCCCCGACGAGGTCGACACCGTAAACGAGCGGCACCGGCCACGGACTGCGCGTCAATGCCAGGGCGATCGCCATCCCGGCGAAGATGTACGGGGTTGCCAGAATGAATACCAGCTTGCCCCACTGCACCGCCGTCATGAGAAGCTCGGTATTTCGCGAGAAGCCCGTGAGCACCGTCGTGATCGCCACCATCGCCGACACGACGACCGATATTGAGAAGGCCAAGGAGATCCAGATCAAATTCTCAAACAGTCTTTCTCTGGGAAAAAGAGTCTGCCGAAAGTAGACAAAGAGAGATCCCGCCGTCATGCCAAACATCGCCATGGCGATAGCAAAGAAGGCAAGATAATAATAAGAAATGACCGAGAGGACTCTCGTCTCGATGATTTGTAGCATCAATCCGCACATGCAGATTAGAAAAACGCCTGCCAGGAAGGGAAACTTACTTTTGGGTGGCATCGCTCTGCGCCTCAATCAGGTCATCAATCTGCGTGGTTAAATGTCCGCGAATGACCCAATAGCGGACATTCCTTTGGAAACAGCGTATGGGTTCGACGGGCTATGTCCGGCAGCGAACATTTACCCTGCAGTTGTTGTCAGTTCTCAAGCGTCTCGCGAGATTATCCCGACCGAATTTGTCGCAAGCAAGCCGTGCCAATTCGCCGGGATGGTCGAGCAGCGTGAGCGGAGCCTAAATGTCCGCTTTGGGCCCTTATCTGACATTCCCGGATTGTCGATCAATTGTCCGCTTTTGGGGAAAGCCGAAATCACATGAAGCCGCTCGCTTCTATTGGATAAGCAACACCAAAGAAATCCGCTGAACCGAAGTGGTGATCGGCTGGAAGAGGCGGTAGAGTGCGACCGGTTGAATGATAAGTTCCTTTGCAAAGGAAGCGCGGCCGAGGCGGCGCAATGCCGAAAAACGTCATCGTCCTGTCGGATGGCACTGGCAATGCCGCTGCCAGCATCTGGCGCACGAACGTCTGGCGCATTTTTCAGGCAATCGATCTTACCGGCTCGGACCAGGTTGCGCGTTATGACGACGGCATAGGTACCTCGTCTTTCAAGCCGCTCGCAATTGTTTCCGGCGCTTTCGGATGGGGTCTCAAGCGCAACGTTATTGATCTCTATAAATTCATTTGCCGCAACTACGGCAAGGACTCGAAAATCTACGGCTTCGGATTCAGCCGTGGCGCCTTCACGATCCGCGTGCTGATCGGCCTGATCGCCGACCAGGGATTGATACCGTTCACATCGCAGGACGATCTGGATGCGAAGGCGCTTGCTGCCTATCGGGAGTATCGGCGTGTCCACTACCGCAATTTCGTAGCCGACGTTTGCCGTCCGGTTCGAGACATTTTCGTTTCCATCAAAAACATGGTGCTGCGCCGGGATCGCTACGAGCCCGCAAAGAACAACAAGGATGTCTCCGTCCGCTTCGTGGGCCTGTGGGACACCGTGGCGGCCTATGGCCTGCCGGTCGAGGAATGGACAATCGGCATCGATCGATACCTCTGGCCGCTCGAACTGCCGGATCGAAAGCCGTGGTGCAAGATCGACAGGGCCTGCCATGCTCTTTCGCTGGACGACGAACGGACGACTTTTTATCCGGTGCTCTGGGACGAAAGAGGTCTCAAGCCCGGCAAGATCTCGCAGGTCTGGTTTTCCGGGGTGCACTCGAACGTCGGAGGCGGCTATCCCGACGATTCCCTTGCGGGCGTACCGCTCCAATGGATCATGACCGAGGCAGTCGCCGCAGGCCTGAAGTTCAAGGTCACGCCGCGCCAACCAGACGCGCTGCTTGTTGCCGATTCAAGCCGCGACAAGGACGGTCGCCTTTACGATTCCCGCCAGGGACTGGCCAGCTACTATAGATACGGCCCGCGCGACGTCAGCGCCCTCTGTAACGACAATTACCATGACGTCCATGCTCCAATGAGGATCCATCACAGCGCGTTCGACCGGATCCGGAGCGGCGCCACAGCCTACGCGCCTATCGGCCTGCCGCAAAATTACGAAGTCGTTTTGCAAGACGGTTCAATCGCGCCTCAGGGCACGCCGCCGTCTGAAATTCTGGCGCAGGCCGCGCAACGGTTCACGCAGCAGCAAGGCGCCTGGAATTTTGTCTGGTGGCGGCGGCTTCTCTATTTTCTGACGGTCGGGGCGACCATTCACCTGGTCGCTTTTCCGCTACTTTATGGAGTGGATAGCGCACGTGAATACACGACGCGCCTGCGACTCATTCCCGAAATCCTGCGAATAGCCGGTGAATTTCTGCCCGGCTTTGTGACCACCTGGTGGATCGATTCATTCGCAACCAATCCGATCAAATTTCTTGGCTCGGTCATCGCTATTATCGGCCCGATCCTTCTCGGCCTCAGACTTGGGACGGCTACTCAGGACCGCATGCTCGCAGCGTGGCGAGGAACCGAAGCTTCAGAAAGCTGGCTCACCCATGCCCTGGATGTCGTTCAAGCTTTCAGGACCGCCGCGTGGTATCGGGCAGGCTTGCTGGCCATCAAATACAAGATCACGCCGGTCTTGTTCGCGCTGCTGTCGGTCGCCATTGTCGGTTTGCTGGCGAGCCATCTCGCGTTTTATTTCGAAGACGCTGCCGGCATGACGTGCCGTCAATCGGCCAATGCAACGAAACTCCTCTCCGGGCAGCACACGCCGGAACTGACCTTTGACCCCAAATCGGAATGCTGGGCGAGCGGGATCATCCTGACCAAGGGCGTTAGATACGTCATCAATCTTAAAACAAGCGAAGACTGGGCTGACGGCAATTATCGAGCGGATGCGGGTGACTACGGGATCGATACGCTGCCGTCGTGGTGGGACCGGGGCAAAATGATTGTCACTGTTCCTTTGCGCCGCGTGCTTCTCCGCCCGTGGTTCAGGATCATCGCGCGTGTCGGCGAAACCGGCACGGATGAGTATTTTCTCGATCCGGATGCGAATGACGTCAGATCGCTGGAGATACCCTTCGTCGCGCATCGGACCGGCGAACTGCATCTATACGTCAACGACGCCGTTCTGCCGGTTCGCAAGGATTTTTTCTATCGGAACAACAAAGGCACGGCGATGCTGACCGTGACCCAAAGGGACAAGCACTAGGACGCGGGCAAAAACGGCCGGCCCAAAGTAGCGGTCGACACCGCATCGACGACCGGGCTGGCTGTCACCCAGCCTTCCGTCGTCCCGCCGACCGTGCCGGCTTGCGCGCCACTTCCTTCGCCGGCTTCTTGCCTGCGCCGGAGATCGGGAACAGCATTTCCTTCTGGCCCTCGATGCGCTTGCGGCCGCGCTTGCCCTGCTGCTTGCGCGCCGGCTGCGACTGCTCGGCCTTCACGCTCCGTCGCAGCGCGTCCATGAGATTGATGACCTTTGACGGCTCGCTGCGCGCCGGCGCCTCGATCTTGATGCCTTTCATCTTCTTCTCGATCAGCTCCTTGAGCGCCGTCTCGTAGTGATCCTCGAACTCCTCGGGCTCGAAGTGGCCGGTCTTCGTCTTCACGATGTGCGCCGCAAGCTCCATCATGTCCTTGCCGAGCTTGAGATCCTCGATGTCGTCGAAATATTCGTTCTCGTTGCGCACCTCATAGGGATAACGCAGCAGCGTGCCCATCAGGCCCTTGCCGCGCGCCTCGAGCGAGATCACGTGTTCGCGGCTGGTCAGCACCACGCGCCCGATCGCGACCATGTCCATCTGCTTGATGATGTTGCGGATGACGGCGAACGCGTCCTGGCCCACCTTGCCGTCGGGCGCAATGTAATAAGGACGGATCAAATAAAGATCGTCGATCTCCGAGCGCGGAACGAACTTGTCGATCTCGATGGTCCGGGTGGTGTCGAGCGCGACCGCCTCGAGCTCCTCGTCGGAGATCTCGACATACTTGCCCTTGTCGACCTGGTAGCCCTTGACGATCTGGTCCTGCGTGACCTCCTCGCCGGTGTCCTCGTCGACCTTGCGGTAGCGGATTCGGTTGCCCGTCTCGCTGTTGATCTGGTTGAAGCTGATCTTCTCGCGCTCGCTGGTGGCGGGAAACAGCTGGATAGGACAGGACACGAGAGAAAGGCGCAGAAAGCCTTTCCAGTACGCACGCGGGGCCATGGGCCGCTCCTACACAACACCTGCGAAACAGATCACACGAACTATGTACTTATTACGCGCGTATATTACACCCGTTCCACGCCGGGTGTGTTCCCAGTCCGTTCCAGACGTAAAAAAGCGAGCCGCCTCCGCGGAGACGGCTTCGAGGAACCCAGCTTCGCGGAGGAGCTTACTTGAGCTGGGTCGAAACGGTGGCGAACGTCGTATTGAGGCTCGAGCCGACCGCATTCACGCTGGCAATGATGACGATCGAAATGCCCGCGGCGATCAGACCGTATTCAATAGCGGTAGCGCCTGACTCATCCTTCAGGAACGCAAAAACGCTGGACATGTGACACACTCCATTTGGCCCGATAGCACGGCACGATAGCGGCATGCCGTTAACAAGACTCTCACGCAGCCATTCAAGAAACTGCGCAGCGATTACTTCAAATGGTAACCAAGTCCCGCGGTCGCTTCGCATTCCCGCCGGGCCACCGCGCCGCCCGGTCCGAAAGAAGCCGCCGTCGCCGGCGGCTTCCTTGAATCCAGCCACGTGTGGACGGCTTACTTCAACTGCGTCGAAATGCTGTTGAACTTGCCGTTGAGGTTGGAGCCGATCGCATTGACCGTGGCAATGATCACAACCGAGATGCCGGCGGCAATCAGGCCATACTCAATCGCGGTGGCGCCCGACTCGTCCTTCAGGAACGCATAAAGCTTGGACATCTGACGCTCTCCATGTGTTGCATTTTATACAAGCCTCACAGTAATCCGGAACTCTTAAGAAACGCTCTGCGCGATTTGCGACACTTTGCGTTTTCAATACTTCGACTCTTCCGGAAAATTTTTACCGACCATTATCCATGGCGGCGCGCGCCACGCGGCAAACGGGCGCAGCACGCGCTTTTTCGGGATGAGGGAACAGGCGGCTTTATACCTTTGCCATGCGCGCCAAATTAACCATAGGGACTTCGCGCACGCCTCGGAATGACGAACTTGCGGCGAAAACAAATCCAAACATCCGCGACGCCGGACCCAACGATTCTTTCTAACGATTCTTTCTAACGATTCTTGGGAATGTTCTCTGCGATACGCCACAACACGCCGGTCGGATCGACGATCACGAAGTCGCACATGCCCCATGGCCGGTCGGCCGGCGGCTGGGCCATGACGCCATACGTCGCGACCACGTTTTGAGCCTCGACATGGCGCCACCACGCATCGAGATCCTCCACCAGTAGATGCATCATGAAATTGCTGGCGTGCTCCTTGATGTAGAAATTCTGCAGCAGGAAACTCGATGGGCCGTGACGAAAGTAGGCGAGATCGTCGTCGGACCAGGCGAGATCAAATCCGAGATCCTGATAAAAACGCTTGGACAGATCAAAATCCCGTGCCGGGACGAATGCCTTGATCTCGACGGTTGTCATGTTGGTCATGGCAGGATTCCTCGTGTCGAGTGAGCAACGCGCATGGTCCAAAATCGCTCCGTCATGGAACTCCCGAAGGGCGGTCGACGTTTTCGGGCGGGACGTTTGCATGGATGGAGGCTCGGATGGACGACGTGACGGCACGGTTCAAGGACGAGCTGTTCAATTCACCCAATGAGATCAGGATCATGGACCAGCTGGCGGAGTGGAATCGTCAGCATCTGGACGCGCGGTTTGCCTCGGCTCAGCTCTATAACCCCAAATCCAAGCGCTTGCGTGTCGTGGCGCAGCGTGAATTCGCGCCGGCGCTTATCGGCCAATTTCACGACATGCCCCTCACATCGGGAACGATGTGTGCCCGGGCCGCGCGCCTGCGAACGCCTATCCTGGTCCCCGACGTAACGGCCGACAGCGACTGGACCCCATTCCTGAGCTTCTCCGAGGCTGCCGGATTTGGGGGCGTTCTTTCCATTCCACTGCTTTCGAAGGCAGGCCACCTGATCGGCGTGACATCCTCCCATTTCTCCGGTCATGCAAAACCGACCGACAGGGAAATGGATTTTGCGCGGGTCAGTTGCGACTTCGCGAGCGACGCCATCCTTGAGCTCCGCCGGCGTCAGCAGCAATAACTGCGTTGGACTATTGGCCCACAGCGAATTTCAATCAGTCCGATGGGCCAGAGCCGGATGGCGCGTTCGGTCCGGCATTGGTTTACTCCGGTGCGGGCAACGTTCTGAGCAGCTCGGCCAGTCTCTCGTAGTCAGTGGCAATCCTGAGCATGATTTCTCTTGCGTGCCGGTCATTGAACTCGGCCGTCAGCGCGCGGATCTCCTCGGAGCGAAACTCTCGGTAACGTGGCTCGTAGAGGCTCGCTACCATGACGCCTCAACGTCGTGCTGCCAGAGTATTGCTTGCGCGCGTGACAGGCAGCCTCATTGTTGTGCCGCCGGCCGCTGCCAGAACCAGACGGCGGCTAGCACGATCAGCGATCCGACGACAGCGGCCACCACATCGCGCAGCGAGATCGACACTTGATCGAGTGACGGAAACAAGCCGAAGGCGCGGAAGATCAAGCCGCCGACGAGCGCGCCGGCAAGCCCGACAGCGAGATTGCGCAGGAGACCGTGTCCTTTCCGGTCCCACGTCGTGATCAGGCCCGCGAGGCTGCCGCCGAGCAGGCCTACAATGATCCACACGATCAACTGGCTGGCGGACGGCATATGTCCGTCTCCTCACCCGAAGGTGTGCGCGAGAGGAGGGCGTAGTCTGCGCCGCAACGGCAATCTGCGACAGTTGGACCACGGTCCAATGCTCAGACGGACGGCTCCGGATAGTCGATTGCCGCGCCCCAATCTGACATCCCGTGCGACTTTTCCGCGCCTCGCTTGTCGCAACATCGGAAAGGCGCAACTATTCGCCCATCCGAATCGAGAGGGTATGACCATGCGCCAAATCGCACTGGCGATTGCTTTCCTTGCCGGGCTGCTTGCGGCGGCGCTTGCACAGAAAGCCGAGGTCGAAGCGGCAAACGCAAAGTGGATCGAGCTCTTCAACAAGGGCGATTTCGCCGGCGTCGCCTCACTCTATACCGAGGATGCATCTGTATTCCCGCCCGGCGCCGCGATGGTCAAGGGGAGGGAGGCGATCGGCGCGCTGTGGAAGGGTTTTGCCGAGCAGGTGACCGATCCGAGATCGACGACGCTCGACGTCAAATCGTTCGGGCCATCCGCTGCGCGCGAGATCGGGACCGTCAGCCTCAAAACCAAAAGCGCGACGCCGCAGGAGGTCGCCGCGAAATATGTGGTGCTGTGGGAAAAGGTCGGCGACGACTGGAAGATCGCGATCGACATCTGGAACGACGGCAAGTAGCGGGGGTGAGGATCTCCCGCGCCGCCTCCGGAAGCATTTGACCGGAGGATAGGACCGCAACAACGGCTGTTATTCAGCAGCCGCCATGGGCTTTCTGTTATCAATCGTTGAAGAAATAGGACGGGCTGGAAAAGCCACCGTAGCCAGCGGACATCGTCCAGCCGCTCAACGACTTGTGCCCCCTCACATCCGCCCTTTCGAGTGTGCTAGTTTAGGCGTGTACGACGCCTGTCCTGAGCCTCGGAGGAGGCAATGAGGCGGCGCGAGCTCAGCACCCTTGTCGGCGG
>DAISKM010000008.1:0-11144 GCA_036820945.1 Pseudolabrys sp. | reverse complement strand
CGGTTATGTTGCGCTATGGCTGGCCGATGTCCTGTTCAAGATCGACTTCCGGTTCTGGGTCGTGGCGCTCAAGCTGCCGAGTGCGACGCAATGGATGATCATGCTGATCTACCTGATGCCCTTTACGTTGTTCTTCGTCGTCGCGTTGCACGCGCAGCACCGCAACTTCAGCCGCGCCGGCGCCGCGGCTGCCGGCCATTACGCCACCATGATCTTGTCGCTTTCGCTTGGATTCATCATCCTTGTCGGCGGCGCGGCGGCTGCGGTGTGTTCTCTTGCGCGAGCTCAGACTCGGAGGGAACGGCCTCTCATTGCCACAATTGCATCGGGTACGCCAACTCAGCGCAAAGGTTTGCCGTTCCACGCATCGTTCTTGAACGGACTACGGGAGCTCGGATACATCGAGGGGCGCGATTTCGACATAGTCGTTCGACTTGCTGCCTCTAGCGAAGAAATGCCAAAGGCGGCGAAGGAGTTGATTCAGCTCAACCCCGACGTCATTTTTGCCGCCGCAAGCGTCAACGCGCTTGCCACCAAACGGGCAACTTCAACAATCCCGATCGTCGTTGCAGCGTTGGGAAACCCGGCTGCGCTTGGATTGTCGGAAAGCGATTTTCGCAGTCCTAGTGGCAACCTGACTGGCGTTATGCCCTATGTGCGGGGGCTACCTGCAAAGCAGCTTGAGATTGCGCGGGAAATCGTGCCCGGCGCGCAAAAGATTAGGATCGTTCATGACACGAGCGATATTAAGGCCACAGGACAATGGGACGAAATCAATGCTGCCGCCACAAATTATGAGATCAAGATCGTGATGGCGGATGCTCGGAGATCTGAGGATGTCGAACCGGCGTTCAGAAACTTTAAAGCAGAGCGTGTAGACGTTGTCGTCGTCCTCCAAGCGAACTTCTTAATCTTGGATCGAGCAAATATCGCCGCTGCCGCAGCGGCAACTCGGCTCCCGACCGTTTGTGGATACCGCGAACTCGTGGAAGCGGGCGCGCTCATTAGCTATGGAGTTGATCTTGTGGATTGCTTTCATCGCGCCGCAACGTACGTATACAAGATACTCAAAGGCACCCCGGTCGCCCATTTGCCAATTGAGTTCCCCACCAGGCTCGAACTCGTCATCAACCTCAAGACCGCGAAGGTGCTCGGCATCACCGTTCCACCCACGCTGCTCGCGCGCGCCAACGAGGTGATCGAGTGAATATCCGCTATTCGCCCTAAGCGGACATTTCAATCGCAGCGTCGAATGTGCGCTTTCGGGGGCGCAAAGCGGACACAGAGGTACGCACTATCAGAACGTGCCAAGCCTGGGCGCCTTGCGGGCGCCGCAGTCGTACTCATCTGTAATAGTAACGATTAGGCTCGCTGTAGTACCGGCGATAAGCGTCGCTATAGTAGTAGCGGGAACGGCCGCAAGGGTAAAAGTAGGGCAAACCAAAAGCCGCTGAAGGCCCCGAACACCAGCGAATGCCGTACCGGTGCTCTCCACGGACCACGCCGAGGCGATTGTGCGCGTTTGCAGCACTCGACAGTGTGACAACTGCGGTTGCGACGATAAGAGTTGTGGCTCGCAATGTGATACCCATGGCTATCGTCCTTTGGACTACATTCTCAGTATAGCAAAATAGCGCTCGCTGTTGACATCATGCCATCACCGCGCAGCGCCGACGAGGTGATATGATTGACGAAATGTCCGCTAACTGCCCAAAAGCGGACATTTTCGGTGCGGTTATTACGGTCGGCTCTTGAGTTGCGGTTTCATCACCCCATTAGGGGCATAGGTACCTAAAAGCGGTAACGTGCCGCGGAACTTGCGGACAGAGGCAATGCCAGAGGTCACTTTACAGGTCGCTTTCGCAATTTTTGTCGCGAAACTTTTTGACCCGTTTGCGGCCTTGCCAGCACTGGTCGCGGGATATTTCTGCCGGACTTGGTGGCAAGTCATCATTTCCGCAGCGGCGGTTGGAATAGTCGTCGAAATGATTCTGGTGGCATTGCAACAAACGCCCGGAATTCATCAAGGCCGACTCTTGATGGGTGTGTTGGCGGCCGGCGTGTGGTCCAACCTAGCTTTTGCCTTCAAAATTTGGCGTTTTAGGCTTGCTCGCAAGACGGGGGAATCCTAGTTCGTATTTCCGTGTGGCTGATTGGTCGCTCGCGTGCCGCTCCCAATCCAGACACGCCGAATAAATTCGAATTGGTGATCAATCTCAGAACGGCCAAGGCACTCGGCTCGCAAATCTGCCGAGCGGTGGTCGCTCCTGCCATCGAGGAAATGTCCGCTGTTGGCCCGGGCAAATATCCCATTTGCACCGTCTGATGTCTGCTTTCGGGGGTAGAGCGGACACCAGCGGACGTCGGCAATCATCACGTCGATGGACTAAGATCCGCTCTTTAGTGTTAGATTTCGACTGACGTCTTCCGGAGGGGGCACCGATGAAGCGGCGCGAATTTCTTGGGCTCGTCGCAGGTGGGATTGCAGGGCCGACTCTAGGGCAGGCTCAGCAGCAGACCGTCCCACTAATCGGCTTCCTGAGCAGCCGCTCCCCGGAGGATTCCAAGCCGCACCTGGCAGGCTTTCTTCGGGGCCTCGAGGCATTCGGATTCATCGATGGCAAGACTTTAAGGATCGAATATCGTTGGGCCAATGGACAATATGACCAATTGAGAAAGCTGGCGCAGGAATTGGCGGCGCTTCAGCCTGCAATCATGGTTGCAGCCGGGGGCGCCCCTTCTGCGCGCGCGGCAAAATCGGTCACGATGTCGATTCCGATCACATTTGTTGCCGGCGACTCTGTGACCGAGGGAGTGGTCGCCAGTCTTAACCAACCGGGAGCGAACATCACCGGCGTCGATCTGATGAGCGGCGAGCTCACGGGGAAGCGGCTCGGCTTGCTCACACAGATCCTTCCACCTGGCGGTGTTATTGGCTTTCTTACCAATACCAAAGGTGTTCAGAGCAGTCTGCGAGCCGAAGACTTTAGACTCGCGGCGGCCGGATCAGGACGAGAACCCCTGGTTGCCGGGGCCAGTACCGACGCAGAAATAGAAAGCGCTTTCTCGCTACTGGTTCAGAAACGAGTTGTCGGCATGCTTGTCGAAAACGATCCATTTTTCGACTCTCGACGTGAACGGCTCATACAGTTGACGCGCGAGCGCTCAATTCCGGCGATTTATCACATACGCGAATTTCCGTTGGCCGGAGGATTGATGAGCTACGGGGCCAATTTGGTAGACGCTTACAATCAAATGGGTGTTCAAGTTGGACGACTCCTGAAAGGCGCAAGCATTGCCGACCAACCTGTCGTCCGCCCAACGAAATTTGAGTTGGCCCTCAATATAGGCACCGCAAAGAGGCTTGGTCTCACGATCCCGCCGACAGTGCTGGCCATTGCTGATGAGGTTATAGATTAAGCCTGGCCACGAGGTCCGCTAATGGCCCTTGTTTTGCCACGCCGAATGTCTGATTTCGGAGGTAAAGCGGACATCTGTTCCAAAAGCTGCAGACTGGAAAGAGACATAGTGTGACAGCCATCACTTCCTAAGTTGTGAGCGTGCGGTATGTGTTGATGGGGTGGCGTTCACGCACCGGAGACTAAGAAAAATGGGAAGGAAGCCAAACCAGATCTGCGCGCACTGCAACCAGCCTATCGCCAGGCCGCGAAAGCCTCGGCATGTGGGCTACGATGGATGGCTCAAAGGCCATGTACCACTCATCATCGCCATGCACAAAGACGGCCAGAGCGTCGATGTCATACTTGATGTGCTGGCAAGCAAAAAAGACGTGATGCTCCACTATTGCGACAACCCTAATTGGAAGATCCCTCTTCGCGGAACGATCATCTACATTCTGGCTCGTCACGGGCTTCAATATCATGGCGCCGCTGCCAAACGCACCATACGCAAGTCTGTCGCTACAACCCAACTGATAGAAAATGAAGCAGCGTAACTGTTCGGGCTCAGTGTTGCTCCGTTGAACGAGTGCCAGGGGCGGACACATTTTTGATTTAAACAGAGCCCCGGGCAATTTCTCGGGGTTTTTCTTTTGAGGGAGCCGAGCTTCTAAATGTCCGCTATTGGCCCTAGCGAACATCGCATTTGCACGTCTGATGTCTGCTTCTGATCCTTAGGGGACATTTTGCCCCTGGTCTGTTTCCGCTCCCTCTCTTCCAATGCAAGCGAAGGATCGATTAACTGTGGCGATCGTCTCAATTGTGGCCGCGAACGGGAACAGCGCTATGGGAAAAGATCGTCTTGCTGCTTTCAGCGATGGCGTCATTGCAATCATCATCACCATTATGGTGCTGGAATTGAAGGTGCCGCACGGCGCAGGCTGGACCGCGCTTGTTGCAGTGCTTCCGCATTTCGTCAGTTACGTTTTGAGCTTCATCTATGTGGCGATCTACTGGAACAACCACCACCATCTTCTTCATACCGTGACACGGGTCGATGGCCTCATTCTTTGGGCCAATTCATTTTTGCTGTTTTGCCTGTCTCTCATCCCGGTTGCGACAGCCTGGATGGGCGAAAATTTCCTGGCCTCGGTACCCACCGCCGTATATGGCGTCGCATTGTTGTTGCCGGCTATTGCATACCTCCTCCTTCAAAAAGCGATCATGCGAAAGCAGGGAGCACATTCCGTGCTCGCTGCAGCCCTTGGCAACGACCTGAAAGGCAAGATTTCGCCGTTGCTGTATGCTGCGGCGATTACCCTTGCGTTTATCGCTCCCTGGGTTTCGATCCTCATTTACGCTCTGGTCGCCGTGATGTGGCTCATTCCCGATCGCCGCATCGAAAATGTTCTGCGCGAAGGTTGATCGGGATTGATGGAGGCCCGCTATTGGCCAGGAGTCTCGTCATCGGTTTGCTAGAGGAGCCGGGCACCGGTGGAGGAGGGCGAAACTACACTACTTGTACCTTCGTATAGGCGCATTGCCCAGAGATACAATAGCCCTTTGGGCTTGGAGCTGATTTCGTCACCGACATGAATTGGTCGCTGCATACCGCGAACCGCACCACCCACCTCAAAATTGTCGTGGTCGGACTTGCTGCTGCCATCATGATCGCCGTCATCGGAATCTCTGCCCGCGAACTCAATCTTGGCACGGACATCATGGCGGCGCAGACCCAGACCGTAATCAAGGCTGGTGGCCCGATAGTTTTCACCGACCGCAGCGGTCCGGTTGTCCGCTAGCTCGACCCTACCTCGTTCGACTTGGGGGCATCTATACGCAGAATACCGGCCTTCGGCCGAGCAACTGCATGAGTGAACCGCCTGATCGCAGCGTACGCATTACCCTCATCATTATTATTCTTGCAATGGCCGCGATCCTAGTTGGCTACTATCTTCTACAATAATTTTTCCGAAGGCCGAAAAAACGTTTCATTTGGAGCGGCGGCCGTGGCTTATCGAAAGATGTTTGGGCATATCGCCTGACGGCGGCGAGATATGCGTCGACGATGTCCGCCAAGTTATCACAATGACCAAGCGGCCTATACCTATGTCTTATTCGGCAGCAGGCTTTTTGTGATGCCGAACACAGCTAGCCGTGTGTCCGGCGCCTAAAAGAATTGGTCAAGGGCGAGGCGACAAGATGCCAACCGCGCTCAACGAGAGTGTCAACATGCGGTTCAAAGCTGAAGAACTTGGTCGGTCTGTCTACCGTTCGTGGTCGGGTTTGATTAGAAGAATGTTCATGGTCGTATTCGTCTCATACCGGCCCGAGCGACACTACATGCGCGGACCTGGGCCGAAGTGGCGAGAGAAGCATGCGCGCCCGCAGTCCGACTGCTTTTGACATTTTCTTGTCGAGCTCAGGCGTAGCGCAGGTCGTCCTTTGCGAGTAAAACAGACATAGAATGGACCTGATTTATCTCGTCTCGATCTGGCTGCTTCCGGTCCTTATCGCCATTACTTTTCATGAAGCAGCGCACGGCTATGTTGCTCGCTTCCTTGGTGATGATACGGCATTCCGACTTGGCCGTGTCAGTCTAAATCCCCTCCGGCATATAGATCCATTTGGAACAGTGCTTTTGCCGGGGCTCTTGCTGCTTGCACGATCGCCGTTCTTGTTTGGATACGCCAAACCGGTCCCGGTTAATTTTCGCGCCCTTCGTAATCCCCGTAGCGGCATGGTGCTTGTGGCGGCGGCCGGGCCCGCAATGAACATCTGCCTGGCAATTGTTGCTGCCTTGAGTTTTCATCTTCTGGTCTATTTGCCCGCAACGATCGCGCAGTGGGTTGCGCTGAATCTCAAGAATACCCTTGTCATCAATGTCGTCCTGGCGGTCTTCAATCTATTCCCCCTGCCGCCTCTCGACGGCGGGCGGATTGCGGTTGGAATTCTTCCCAATGCTTTGGCCAAGTATCTTGCTCGTCTCGAGCCTTACGGGATGATCGTTCTTATTGGACTGCTCATTTTCCTGCCTCTGTTGGGTTCACAATTGGGTTTGGATCTTGGTTTTGTTTCACGCCTCATCTCTGCCTCAACGGATGCCGTTATCGGTATCATTCTTCGATTGACCGGCAATATCTAGATTGACCCAAAGCGGAAGTGCCCGCCGCTTCGCGTCTAACGGTCATTGCCCCAAAGGGTAATTTCGCCTCGCAAATTGGCAGGTCACACTCCGTTTACACTTAAGCAGCGCACGATGAGGCAGTGCGATGGAAGAACTTGGCCAACTTGTCGCTGGGCTCGAAGGCTTTGTTCGTCATTATGGTGCATTCGCGGTAATGCCAATTCTGGCGATCGAAGCCGTGGGCGCGCCAGTCCCCGGCGAGTCGCTTTTGATTTTTGCGTCAGTTCTGGCCGGTCGTGGCGAGATGTCTTTATCGGCTCTCCTAGCGTTTGCGTGGGCGGGCTCGGTCATAGGTGACAATTTAGGCTATCTGATTGGTCGAAAGGTCGGACGAGGGGCCGTCTTGCGTTACGGCGCAAAGGTCGGCCTCACTGACGAGCGCTTCAGCCAGATCGAAAGGACGTACATCCGCTACGGTTACGGTGCGGTGTTGTTCGCCCGGTTCTTCAGCATCCTACGCCAACTCAACGGCATCCTGGCGGGAATGCTGGGAATGTCATGGTGGCGTTTCGTGCTGTTCGATGCGGTTGGTGCAGCGCTCTGGGTCATGGTTTGGGTATTCGCCCCTGCCTATCTAAGCGAGCACCTGACCGTCATCATCGCGCTGGCGCATCACACTAAAGTGGTCGTCAGTGTCCTGGTCGCGGCTGGTCTGACTCTGGTCCTTGGCTATTTCATCCGGCGACTTCGCGTTGCAGGCAGGACAGCACGGCAATGACTGCAGGTGGATGGCGATGAACGACGTTGTGCCGAATGATAAATCGGTTGCTTCCGCGACGCCTCCGGAGCGGCAGCTGCCGGGTATCAGTGGCTGGCTGAAGGAACTGCCATACGGCGTTGTCCTGGTCCTTACCCTCATTGGCGTCGCCTATACAAGCTTCACGAAACGGCCGACGACAGCCTATTGGGAGTTTCTCGTGCCTGTGACCGGGGCGCTCTGCATTTGGAGCGGTTGGCGATCCGCGCGCGAAAAAAAAGAAGAGCTCCGCCTGATCTGGACCCAGGTCGCGCATTGGCTCGCCTTCTTTGCCGCCATGAATCTCCTGTTGCTACCCAGCGTACAAGACATGGTGAATGCTGATGCAACCGGCCTCGCTATTCTTCTCCTGCTGGCTCTCGGCACCTTTGTCGCTGGTGTGCACATTCCGGCGTGGGAGGTTTGCATACTCGGCGTCGTCATGGCGCTTTTCGTGCCGGCGATCGCCTGGATCGAGGAGGCCGCGCTGATCGTACTGCTCGCCCTAATTGTCCTGATTGGTGCGGGGATGATGTTTTGGTGGCTCGGAAGCAAAAGGCATGCGTGACCTATCAAAGCGAACATCGGCCTGGCAGGGCGAAATGCGCGCCAACAATGCACTTGCTCGCTGTCAAGCGGGCACCGGCCGATCGAAAATAAGGGGCCGGAAGTTATGCCGGATGATTTGCCTGCCCCTTCTTTGGCGGAGGCAACGACAGGGTGTCTTCAAATACAGTTTTGATCAGCGAGTGGTCCGACAGGTATCTATGGTACTGAGTAACGACCGATTTTGCTTCCCTTAGCGTGGCAAGCCGCCACTGAATTTCCAAATTCTCATTTCCCGCAATGCTCTCTACAATTCTGCGTTCCTCTACAAGCAATTTGAATTCATTTGGTTGATCGACGTCTTCGGCGTTGCCGTTAAGGTGGGTTGCGAAATCGATGCGTCCCGTCGGCACCCAGTCGCGCTTCACGACTCCCTGGTAGGGCGATCGGTTATCATGCTTCCCGTTTACTTTGGACAGGAATGTCATCACATGCGCCATCTTTTTCTCCTTATCAAAACCGCCAACGGATCCTGGATGCGCACAGGAGTATACTTGCCGCGATGTGCTGCCCAGCGGTAACGGAATGGGTCGGGTCGATTGCGCTGCATATTCGTTAATGAGCGCGTATGTCCGCTTCGAAGAACAATAGAGACATCGCGTTGGACTTGTAGCGATGTCCGCCAACTATTGTTCCACCGGTCAAGACCATGAGGTAACCGGCTGCGCATATCGACTCAGCCGTGCCTGTTAGTATCAACCGATGTTTGAGCAGTTCGTTCAATATGTCCGAGGTGAGTTGCGTTTTCTCGCGGAGGCTCCGCTCGTCTTTGGCGCGGCCCTTCTGTTCCTGGGGACAATAATCTGGGCGGCGCTGAAATGGCGCTATTCGGCAAGCATTGACCACAGGAATCGCATCATCGCGCTCTACAAGGCGCGCCTAAACGGTGCGACGCCAGATGAAGCCAAGGTCAAGATGGACAGCCTTGAGGGGCAGGTGGTCAGCCTCAAAAACCGCGAATGGCCAAAACTTGCGCCGGCCGCCGTGACAGATTTCGAAAATATCCTGGCATCACAAGGAACTCACGTCGTTGCTGTGGTCCCGCAGGACAGAGATTCGGTTTTTTTGGCTCGCGACCTGGTCGACGCGTTCAAGCGCATTGGCTGGAAAGCAAGGCGCGATACGAGCATGAGTGACCTCCCGGACGGATTGAGCGTTTGGCCGGAAGATGATGTGGCCCGCGCGATATGCAACGCGCTGACGATGGCCACCGGCGCGCTCGTGACGCTTAGAAATGACCAACATCTTAAGGAACAAGGTACTTATGCCATTGGCATAGGGTACAAGCTAGACTGACAGCGGCAAAGGCCGTCGTTCTGCAAGCGGGCGACGGCCTTACCATGTCCGCCCGTCGAACCACAGGTCTGGGTAACGCAGCGAAGAATTGGACCGCGCTAGCCACGTGGCGTGTGATCTAATGAAAGCGTCGACCATCATCGTTGACGTGAACCTGGGTCACCATGGACACCCCGCTGCTCTGGCACATCCCGCTCTCGCACTACAGCGAAAAAGTGCGCTGGGCGCTCGATTACAAGGGCATCGCGCACCGACGCCGCGTGCTGGGCCCCGACTACATGATCCGCGTTTGGCGCGCGACGGGTCAGTGCAAGCTGCCTGTCCTGTGGCTCGATGGCCGGGCCATCGCCGATTCCACGCGCATCATCGCTGCGCTTGAAGAGCATTACCCCGACCCACCGCTTTATCCGCGCGATACCACAACGCGGCAGCGCGCGCTCGCACTGGAGGACGATCTCGACGAGTCGCTTGGCCCGGCGCTGCGCGCGGCTATCGTGACGCCGTTGTTTCAGCGCGATCCAGACATTGCGCTGCGCGTGCTGACAACGGGCATGGGCGGCAAGGCCTACCGCACGCTGCGGCCGCTGCTCCGGATGTTTCCATCGTTCTACCGATTCCGTCATGGAATCAGCGAAGGCAATTTGGAGAAGGATCGAGCCATTGTTGCGGCCGCGCTCGACCGCATCGAGCACGAACGGCAAGGTCGCGCTTATCTCGCTGCCCAGGCCTTCACCATCGCAGACCTCACGGCCGCCGCACTGCTGGGGGTGATCCTGCAGCCTCCGGAGATTCAGTACCCGCTGCAGGTGGACCTGCCGCTGTATGTGAAGGACTACCGCACCACACTGCTGCAGCATCCAGCCGCGCAATGGGCTGCCGGCATCTATCGCCTGCACCGCGGGTACTCCGCGGAAATAAAGCGCATGGCTGCGCCTTAGCGCTTGAGAAACTGGTTTTCGTTTCTTTCCGATCACGCTTTCGAGGCGCCGCGGAGCGCCGACGGGTTGATCGATTAACCGCCAATGGCCGCTTGTGGCGCTGATGTTCCGCTCGCGCTAACACGATGGCCACTCCAGGCGGTTATAGATAGCCTCGCCTTGCGCCTTAGCTCCCTTCCGAGCCGCCCGCGTGTGTTGATACGATGGCGTGTCTTCAATCTTGGGGGCGAAGGTGAGGCGACGCGAGTTTATTGGCCTGCTCGGTGCTGCGACGTGGGCGGTCTGTGCGCGGGCCCAAACGGGCAAGACCTCGCGGATTGGATTCCTCGGCCCCTCGTCGCCATCCCAGGAGGCTCATGTTGTAGGCGCATTTCGACAGAAGCTTCGTGACCTGGGGCATGTCGAGGGCGATACATTCGTCATCGAATTCCGTTGGGCGGAGGGGCGGGATAGTCGCCTGCCAAGCTTGGCAGGCGACTTGGTTCGCCTTAGGCCGGACGTGATTGTAACCACCGGGACACCTGGCTCGCTGGCAACCAAACGAGCGACCAGCACAATCCCTATTGTATTCGCATCAAGCGGCAATCCAGTGGCAGCTGGGCTCGTTCCCAGCTTTTCGAGGCCAGGTGGCAACGTCACTGGCTTTACTGTTTCCGGGCCGGAGCTGGAGGGCAAACGCGTACAGCTATTGAAGGAAGTGGTTCCACAGCTTTCCCGCGTAGCGGTGGTGTGGAATTCGGCCAATCCTGCAATTTTGGACTTTTACCAGCAGACGCGGGCAGCCGGCGCTGCCCTGGGTTTTGCGGTTGAACCTAATATCGAGCTAAGTCACGCCGATGAATTCAAAGCGGCTTTCGCAACAATCGCCAAAGCCAAACCTGATGCCATGATTGTCCTTGCGGACCGCTTTTTGCTTGCGCATCGGTCGGAGATTGTCAATTTTGCGGCAGCAAACCGACTGCCTGCGGTCTACCCCTATAGGG
>DAISKM010000007.1:15979-21984 GCA_036820945.1 Pseudolabrys sp. | reverse complement strand
GCTGCCGTTCTTGTCGCAAGGTGCTGCGTCGGCGATCGAGGACGGCTACGTGCTGCGCGCGAGATCGCGCGTACGCCGCTCAATCCCGGTGCCGCGCTTGCCGCCTATGAAGCCGAGCGGCGGCAGCGCACGGCCAGAATCCAGCTTGCAGCGCGGGCGCAAGGCGAGATCTTCCATCTGCATTCGCCCTGGGCGCGCCTCAAGCGCGTCTTGCACCTCGACCGCTTCGAAAAACCAAGGGCGGATTTGCTCAGCAAGGATTGGATCTATAGCTACGACCCGATCGCGTCATGCCAATGAAAGAGGGCGCAGCTCCCGCTGCGCCCTTTGGTTTTGCGTCGAAGGGGTTTAGAAACCCATTCCGCCCATGCCGCCACCCATGCCGCCAGCGGGCATTGCGGGGGCAGGCTCCTTTGGCACTTCGGCGACCATGGCCTCCGTGGTCACCAGAAGACCCGCAACCGAAGCCGCATCCTGCAACGCCGTGCGGACGACCTTGGCGGGATCGACAATGCCGGCGTCGATCATGTCGACATATTTCTCCTCCTGCGCGTCGAAACCATAGGTTTCCGACTTGTCGTCCATGATCTTGCCGACGACGAGGGAGGCCTCCGCTCCGGCATTCTCTGCGATCTGACGGAGCGGTGATTCTAGCGCCTTGAGGACGATATTAATGCCGGCCTGGATATCCGGATTTTCGTCATGGATGCGGCCGACAGCCTTTTTGGCCCGCAGCAGCGTCACGCCGCCGCCGGGAACGATTCCTTCCTCGACTGCGGCGCGCGTCGCATTGAGCGCGTCTTCAACCCGATCCTTCTTTTCCTTCACCTCGACTTCGGTTGCTCCCCCGACACGGATTACCGCCACGCCGCCGGCGAGCTTGGCCAGCCGCTCCTGCAGCTTTTCCCTGTCGTAGTCAGAGGTTGTCTCCTCGATCTGCGCCTTGATCTGCTGCACCCGGGCTTCAATGTCGGCTTTTTTGCCGGCACCGTTCACGATGGTGGTCTTTTCCTTCTCGATGATCACTTTCTTGGCGCGGCCGAGCATCGCGGTCGTGACGTTCTCGAGCTTGATGCCAAGGTCTTCGGAAATTAGCTGACCGCCGGTGAGGATTGCGATGTCCTCGAGCATCGCCTTGCGGCGATCGCCGAAGCCCGGGGCCTTCACCGCGGCCACCTTCAGGCCGCCACGCAGCTTGTTGACGACCAGCGTGGCAATCGCTTCGCCTTCGACATCCTCGGCGATGATCACCAGCGGCTTGCCTGACTGCACGACTGCTTCGAGCACCGGCAGCATCGATTGCAGACCGGAAAGCTTCTTCTCGTGCAGGAGAATATAGGCGTCTTCGAGCTCGGCCAGCATCTTTTCGGCATTCGTAATGAAATACGGGGAGATGTAACCACGGTCGAACTGCATCCCCTCGACGATCTCGACATCGGTTCCGAGAGCCTTGGCTTCCTCCACCGTAATCACGCCCTCGTTTCCGACCTTCTGCATTGCCTTTGCGATCATCTGGCCGATCTTGGCGTCGCCGTTGGAAGAAATGGTGCCGACCTGGGCGACTTCCGCTGACGAGCCGACCTTCTTGGCCCGCTTCTCAATGTCTTTGACGACGGCATTGACCGCAATGTCGATGCCACGCTTGAGATCCATCGGGTTCATGCCGGCGGCGACAGATTTGGCGCCTTCTTTCACGATTGCCTGAGCCAGCACGGTCGCGGTTGTGGTGCCGTCGCCGGCCAGATCGTTGGTCTTCTGCGCGACTTCGCGCACCATCTGGGCGCCCATGTTCTCGAACTTGTCCTCAAGCTCGATTTCCTTGGCGACCGTCACGCCGTCCTTGGTGATGCGCGGCGCGCCGTAGCTCTTGTCGAGCACGACATTGCGCCCCTTCGGCCCAAGGGTGACTTTCACTGCGTTGGCGAGAGTATCCACGCCACGCAGCATGCGCTCGCGCGCGTCGCCCGAAAATTTCACGTCTTTTGCAGCCATTTCAAATCACTCCGTTTGATTTTGATGCGATATCAGGTGATCACGCCCATGATGTCGGACTCCTTCATGATCAGGAGTTCCTCGCCGTCGAGCTTGACTTCGGTGCCCGACCACTTGCCGAACAGCACGCGATTGCCTGGCTTGACATCGATCGGGATCAGCTTGCCGCTCTCGTCGCGGCCGCCCGGACCGACGGCAATGACCTCGCCTTGTTGCGGCTTTTCCCTGGCGGTGTCAGGAATGATAATTCCGCCTTTGGTCTTCTCCTCGGCTTCGATGCGGCGCACGACGACGCGGTCGTGCAAGGGACGAAACTTGGTCTTGGCCATGGGCTTCCTCTCGGCGCTAGTGCGCGTTTCGTGAACGGAAAGTGTCGGTTTTTCAGTCCTTTAGCACTCATTCTCAAAGAGTGCCAACTGTTGACCGGAAATATTGTGTCTATGTCCGAGTGTCAAGTTGGAGGAAGCCAGATTCAAAGATAGTGGGCCCACCATCGCCCGCTTGCGCTGTCCGCCGTTGCCCTCCAAAGTCGCCGACGTGCGTTTGAAGGAGCCGGGATGAACCATCCAGATCGCCCTGCACTGAGGACGGCCATGATTCTTGTGCTGTCTGCAGTCGGAACTTCGGCCTGTACGACAGGGCCCCAACTCGACCAGCCGGCGGCACCGGCAGTGACTCAAGCCGGGCCACCCGCGTTCCCGCCGCAGGATATCGTTGGACGCTGGGGTCTCGCGGCCTATCACAAGGAAGAGGATCGGGCGCGAACCGAGGCAGCAGCCAGAGGCCAGTGCAAACAGCCCTACGTGATCACGCTTGGTCCGAGCGGCGGGGTCATGATGCATCTCGCTGATCAGGCGACGCCGACCGAGCTGCGCCTGCGAAGCGTCAGCGGAAAAACTTACATTGGTCCGGCCGACGGCGACCCCGCCGGTGCGCAGGATCGCGAAGTGGTTCTATTCGATGGCCGCATATTGATCCTGCGCTGGATGGATTCCGAAATACAGGGCCGCTACGGCACCATGGTCTACGTCCGTTGCGGTACGGACGCGCCAGCGCGGACGGCCGCAAAACCCAAGCCGAGAACCGCGCCGCCGCCGCCAAGGTAGCGATCGGCCGTTGCTACACGTTGCTCGGCAATCCATGCTGTCACTCCGCGCGTTTGTGTAAGGTATTCGCCACCGCTCATCAACGATGCGCGGGGTCCGCATCCTGATGGGTATGGGTGGAATGGTCGGTTTGCGCGATATCCTCACCGGGCCGTGGCGAGCCGTGCCGGTGCTTGGCGTCACCCAAATAATTTCGTGGGGCACGATCTTTTACACGCCGGTCCTGATTGTGCCCCTGATCGCGGCTGATCGCGGCTGGTCGATCTCGTTCGCCATGGGCGGATTCTCGATAGGCCTTTTGGTCGCGGGACTGGTCGCCCCCTACGTCGGTCGCGCGATCGATAGATATGGCGGCCACGTCGTCATGACGATCGGCTCATTGATTGGTGCACTGGGACTTTTTCTGATCGTACAGGCTAAGGCTCCGTTCGCTTACTACGCGGTCTGGATGGTTCTTGGCGTGGCCATGGCGGCAAATTTGTACGATGCCGCCTTTGCAACGCTCGGCCGTATCTTCGGCCTCGGCGCGCGACGGCCGATCACGGCGCTCACGCTTGCCGGCGGCTTTGCCTCGACGGTGAGCTGGCCTGCCACCCATGTCCTCATCGAGCGTGTCGGTTGGTCAGGCACCTATCTTGTATATGCCGCGCTCCTTGCCGCTATAGCGGCGCCGCTTCATGCATTCGCTCTGCCGCGCGGTCGCCTCGAAAGTGACGTCGAGGTGCTGAACGGTCAGAAAGAGCCTGCGAAATTGCTACCGTCCCGCGGCTGGCCGTTTGTCCTCGTTGCTTCAGCATTTGCTTGCTATGCATTCGTTCCTTCGGGACTCTCAGCTCATCTGCTAGCAATATTTGCGCGTGCTGGTATCGACGCTGGAACAGTTGTCTGGATTGGCGCCTTGTTCGGTCCGGCGCAGGTCGGTGCCCGGCTCTTGGAGTTTGCGTTCGGGCGCAATCTGCATCCTCTCTGGGTCGTACGTTTCGCCCTCAGCACGCTTTTATGTGCCTTCATAATGCTGGCGTTCGCGGGCGTGTCGGCGGGAACGGCAGCCGCGTTCGCACTGATGTTTGGCGGGGCTAACGGACTTGTCACGATCACACGCGGTGCCGTGCCGCTGGCTTTGTTTGGCGCATCCGGATACGGGCGGCTGATAGGTCGGCTCGCCGGGCCGTTCCTGCTGATGCAATCAGCGGCGCCTTTAGTCATGGCTTTTGTGGTCGAGCACACGTCCGATGCGGCAGCGTTGACGCTTGCGGCCAGCTTCGCATCGGTTGCGCTGATCTGCTTCGTCGCGATCCGGCGGCCAAACTAGGCAAACATCACGTCGATGTCGCGCTGGCTGGCGTGGCCGCTTTCGCCGTCGAGCCTGGGCCCGTTGACAAGTCTTTCGCTGGACGTCTCGCCGTGTCTCATTGGCTGCTCGCCACTGCCGCCGTGACGGGCGATCATTGCCACAAGGCGGTCCTCGATCATCATCAAAACGGCGATCACTTTGCCGATGCGTTGCCCCGCGAGGTCCTGGAAATTGCACGCCTCGTAAATGCGGACCACGTGGTCCTGCACATCCTGCGCCAGGCCATGGTGGTAGTCATTGCTCAAGGCGGAGGCGAGAGCTCGCGCGCAGTCATCGATCGCTTCGGCCGATCCCAGAATTCTCTGGGTGGCCGCTTCCATGCCTTCGATGGCGGCGCCGAGGTCACCGGCGGCGCGGGTCATGCGCCGGTCCTTGTCGTCGTTGATGAGCACTGCAAGTTCGCGGACGTTGCGTTCAAGCGCAGATCTGATCGCGGCGAGCTCGCGCGTGATCGCCGGCTCGACCTCCGCCTGCTGATGAGATTCGCTGGCATCGTCGTGCTGGCTGCCCAGACGGGACGCGCGGCCGACTTCGACCATCTGCTCGATACGAAATAATTTGCGTTGCACGCCCTATGCCCTGCATTTCGGCGCCCGTTAATACCGGAACCGGCATTAACGCCGCGTTGCGCGCGCCCCTAAAAACCGATCGTTTACCATGAAGGATCGTGGTTTACGGCAATTTACCAATCGGTTGCGTCTTTGGCTTTTTACTCGAGAGCGTCGAGTGAAACGGCAAGGGTGAGTCTATGTGGCGTTCGGTCGTTCTTGGTAGTTTAGTACTGTCCGTGTCAAACATTGCGTCCGCGCAGTCCCTGTTTTCTGCGGCCGATCCGGACACCGGATCCGTCGTCGTTGCGGCAGCGCCAGAAGTGCAACCCAACCCGATAACCGGTTTCATAGAATTTCTGTTCGGCGACGCGCTGCGGCCGTCCCAGCGCGGATCGCAGCAGTGGTTTGGTGCCTCACCGCGGCAGGACACACGTGACGAACAGGAAGGGCGGCTCGCATATGCGAATGCGTCGCCGGACGATCCGCTGCCGGACGAGCTGCGAAGCGAGCACCGCATCGATTCGCGCCTTTTCCGCCAGGAGGTCAGCTATGCCGGGACAGAACCGCCCGGCACTGTCGTCATCGACACGCCGAACCACTACCTCTATCTGGTCCAACCCGAGGGCCGAGCAATCCGATATGGCATAGGCGTTGGCCGGCCAGGCTTCACCTGGTCGGGTAAGCATTCGATTTCGGGGAAAAGGGAATGGCCGGACTGGGTTCCTCCGGATGAGATGATCAAGCGCCAACCTTATCTTCCGCACTTTGTCGCGGGCGGCCCGAATAATCCGCTGGGTGCGCGCGCGCTTTACCTTGGTTCGACGCTTTACCGTATCCACGGCTCGAACGAGCCGTGGACGATCGGCAGAAACGTGTCCTCGGGCTGTATCCGCATGCGGAATGCGGACATCATCGATCTCTACGAGCGCGTGAAGGTCGGAACTAGAGTCGTGGTGCTCTAGAGCCTTTGCTCAGGCGCTGTCGCCGCCGCCGAAATCGCCG
>DAISKM010000007.1:0-15879 GCA_036820945.1 Pseudolabrys sp. | reverse complement strand
CGCCGCCGAAATCGCCGTCCGAATCGTCGCTGAAATCATCCTCGAGATCAGACGAATCTGCGCTGTCATCGTTCCCGAGCAGGGAGGCACGCTCGGAGCTTCCGCGCGTCCCTACATCGTTGAGTCCGGCCTCGCGAGCGAGGTCGCTGCCGGCGGCCTTGTTGTCCCATGGCGAGCCTTCGGGAGGCACTCCGGCAAACGCGCTTGCGCCATGGCGGCCGAACATCGAACTGATCGAGTTCAAAAGCAGCGCGCCGCCAATCACTCCGGCGGCAGAGGCTGCGGCCGTACCCAAGAATGAGCCGCCCGGCGATGGACCAGCTGCAGTAAAAGTACCGCCGGTGTTCCAGCGCGGATCGGGATTTCCCGGCGCGCCTTGGCGCACGCTGGGCACAGATGTTGCGCGGCCAGTCATCGCCTGGCGCATGTTATCGAGAAATCCGCCAGAAGCCCCGGACGTGTCTTCACCGGTGAGCTCGCGGATGCGCGCATCGGCGCGCTTGAGCGCTTCGTCCTGCACAAGCACCGTCTGAACAAGCGGATAGATCGCGTGCGGCGCTCGCGCCAGCCCCTCTGAAATCGCACGCTCGGCTTCTGGGTCGCGAGGCGCGTTCTCCAGCCCGGCGAGCCGATCAAACAAGTCGTCAACCAACTGGCGTTCTTGCGGGGTCATATCATCCTCCCATGACCGTCGGCGGGGTTATTTAGGTGATGCGGCAGGCTTTACTAGAGGGGGCGCGCAAGAGCCACGCCATGGTCGGCCAACACTTTCATGAAAGTATCGGAACTGAAGTAGGCGAATTCCTGCTCCCGCAGCGCGGTGAGCGAATCGAGCCCTTTTAGCTCGGAATCGACGAAGCCCGGATGACACATGATGAGGCCGCCGTCCGGCAACCCGGAGAGAAAGCGCGGGAAAATCTTGGCGAAATTCGCCCTGGAACTGAAGCCATAAGTTCCTGCGAAAGCCGGATTGGTGGCAATTCCCAGCCTTTTTGCCTTCCGACGAAAGCCGATGCTCAGGATGTCTAGGGTAAGACCCTTGTGATCATGCAAGCGTCGGCCCTTTTTTGCGCGTCCGCACTGTCTCACCCATGCTTGCGGCGCTTCCTGCGCGACAACCCGCAAAAATGCGTCGCGTATCTGCGGAAACAGATGAACGTGCTGGTGCCCATCAAGGAAATCAGGCGGTCGCCCAAAGATGTCCGCAAACGCCCGCAGCTGGCTGCCGATCTCAGCCATCAGAAATTCCGACCGCAAACGGCGCGCGGTTGCGCCCCTCAGGAGGTCGTTGAGCGGCAAAAATTGTCCGTCGCGCAGAGGCGAAAAATTTGTGCTCAGCGGCTGGAACGGGGACGTCAGCGTCACGTGCAATCCAAGAACGACGCGCTTTTCCGCTGCGTTGAGTCGATCGAGTGCCGCTGCTTCGCCGCTGTTGAAATGAGGCGCCGCGACCATGACCGACGTAGCGTTGATGCGTCCGCCAATGATGAGTTCGCGGATGGCGGCATTGACCCCCGGAGAAATTCCGTAGTCATCGGCGCACAGCCAGATGCGGCGCGTGCGCATAGTCTGTCTTATTCGGCCGCGCGAGATGTCATCGGCCGGGGCTTGGCGGATTCACTCGCGCGCTTCACGCTGTGTTCGGCGACAAAATAGACCGGCCGGCCCTTGATTTCCGACAACAGCTTGCCGATGTATTCGCCCAACACGCCGATGAGAATGAGCTGCACGCCGCCAATGACCATCACGCTGACCACGAGCGACGGGTAGCCGGGGACATCCTTGCCGTACAAAAGCGTTTCCAGCACGATCCAGCTGCCGAAAAACAGCGCTGTCAGCGCCAGCAGGACCCCCAGGAGGCTGGCGACGCGCAGGGGCGCCACCGAAAATGATGTGAGGCCTTCAATGGACAGCCCGATCAGTGTCCATAGATTCCAGCTACTGCTGCCGTGCTCGCGCACAGCAGGTTCGTAGTCGACGCGAACCTGGCGAAAACCGATCCAGCTCGAAAGACCCTTGAAAAAGCGATTGCGCTCCGGCATCTGGCGCAGCGCGGCAGCCGCGCGTGCCGACAACAAGCGGAAATCGCCGGCGTCTTCCGGAATCTTGTGAAGTGCGCCCCAATTCAGGAGCGCGTAGAACGAGCGCACGCCCATCCGCCTGAGCCGGGATTCGTTCTCGCGATTAGCTTTGGCGGTGTAGACAACGTCATAGCCGTCATCGAGCCAGCGCGCGACGAGCGTATCGATCAGGTCAGGCGGATGCTGTCCATCGCCGTCCATGAACAACACGGCTCCGGGCCGGGCGTGGTCGAGGCCAGCGAGCAGCGCGGCTTCTTTGCCGAAATTTCGTGACAAAGTAATGACCTGGATGTCGAGCGGGATTGCGGGCAAAGATTTTGCGATGTCGGCCGTATCATCACTGCTGCCGTCATCCACGTACACGACTTCAACACCCAGGCCACGCTTGGATTGCAAGTAGCGCGCGACCTCGGCAATCCGCTCATGCAGGCCGGGCAGACCTTCTGCCTCATTGAACAAAGGCACCACGACCGACAAGGTCGGCGCGGATGGCGATGCTCGCGCGCGTGAGGCTGCTTTCGTCGGTTTGACTGCCATCTCTGTCCAGCCTGTCGGTCCGTTTCCGCGATCTATACCGCACCCGAACGACACTGTCGCGCCCGGCCTACCGGGATATGATTTGCCGTGCTAAGCGAAAGCCGACGATGATGCCGGCACCTCTCCAAACCGTACTAGACCGTCTCACGTTGGCCTGGCATGAGCGCGCCATTGCGCTCAAGGCGACCAGTTTTGCCCTCGTCGGCGTGCTCAATACGGCTGTCGATTTCTGCGTTTTCTGGACGACCGTCACGTACTTGCACTGGCCTCTCGTGCCGGCGAACGTGTTGGCGTGGATCGTGGCGGTCACGTTTTCCTACACGATGAATTCGTTCATCACTTTTGGACCGGAATCCGGTCGCGTTCTACGTTGGCGCGACTTTGCGAGTTTCGCCGCCTCGGGCATTGCCGGGATGATCTCGAGCACCGCGACACTGTTCGCGCTGTCCTATTTCATCCCCGTTCTGCTCGCGAAGTTGGCATCGATTCTGGTCAGCTTCGCGGTCAACTTCTCGCTGTCGCACTTTGTGGTGTTCCGCCCGCGCCAGCGGCGGGGAGATGCCCGATAGGGCCCGCGCAAGCCGGATCCGGACCATGCAGCACGACGAGAATCTGAAGGCCGATCGCCCCAGTTTTGTGACGCACCTCGAATGCGCGATGACCGGCGAGCGTCACGAGGCCGATCAGGTCCATAATTTGTCGCGCGCGGGAAAACCGCTGCTGGTGCGATACGACCTCAACGGGATTCGTAACGCGCTCAAAAAGGAAACGTTGGCTGAGCGTCCGTCCGATCTGTGGCGCTATCGCGAAATGCTGCCGGTCCGGCGGGCTGAGGACATTGTCAGCCTGGGTGAGATGATGACGCCTATCGTGCGGATGCCGCGCCTTTCCGCAAAGCTGGGCGGCGGCGAAATCCTGGTAAAGGACGAGGGTCGGCTGCCGACCGGCTCATTCAAGGCACGCGGCCTTGTCATGGCCGTCTCGATGGCGAAAGCGCTCGGCATCAAGCACATGGCGATGCCGACCAACGGCAACGCCGGCGCCGCGCTTGCAGCCTATGCATCGCGTGCCGGCATCAAGACCACAATTTTCTGCCCGGAGGACACCCCGGAAGTAAACGTGAGCGAGATCGCGCTGCAGGGCGCCACCGTCTATCGCGTGAATGGGCTGATCGATGATTGCGGCAAGATCGTCGGCGAGGGAAAGACGAGGGTCGGCTGGTTCGACACATCGACCTTGAAAGAGCCCTACCGGATCGAGGGCAAAAAAACCATGGGACTTGAGCTGGCCGAACAACTCGGCTGGCAGGTGCCTGACGCGATTTTCTATCCAACGGGCGGGGGCACCGGCCTAATCGGCATGTGGAAGGCGTTCGCAGAACTGGAAGCCATTGGCTTTATCGGCAAGAAACGTCCGCGCATGATCGCGGTGCAGGCCGCCGGCTGCGCGCCAATGGTGAAGGCGTTCGAGGCCGGCGAGGAACACGCGCCGCGCTGGGAGAATGCACACACCATTGCCGCAGGCATCCGCGTCCCGCAGGCCATCGGCGACTTCCTCATTTTGCGCGCCGTGCGGGAAAGTGAAGGCTTCGCTATTGCCGTGTCGGACGGGGCAATCAGTGCCGCGCTCGACGAAATGGCACGCGAGGAGGGCTTCCTCTTGTGTCCCGAGGGCGCGGCAACGTACGCGGCCTACAAGCAGAGCCTGTCGGATGGACGTGTGAAGCGCACCGATCAGGTCGTCCTGTTCAACTGTGCCAGCGGCTTGAAATATCCGCTTCCGCCCGTGCGGCGCACGCTGGATCGGCACAAGCCGATTGATTTTGCATCCCTATAATCGGATGCTCCTGCCAGGCGTGCGCAGAAAACGCCGTTCTGGGAGGAAGCAATGAAAAAGCTGATTGCCGCGCTTGTCGCGGCGCTTGCGAGTATTGGGCTAGCTGGCGCGGATACTTATCCGTCGCGATCCATCACCATCATCGTGCCATTCTCCGCCGGTGGTCCGACCGACGCCCTCGCGCGCACCCTTGGCGATCGCATGCGGCAGACGCTCGGCCAGCCAATCGTGATCGAGAATGTCACCGGTGCAGGCGGCACAATCGGCGTCGGCCGCGCGGTGCAGGCGGCGCCTGACGGCTACACGCTTAGCATCGGGCACCTGGGAACACATGTCGTCAACGGCGCGATTTATCCTTTGACTTTCGATTTGGTGAAGGATTTCGAGCCGGTTGCAATGATCGCCAGCAATCCGATGATGATCGTGACCAAGAACGATGTGCCGGCAAAAAATCTGAAGGAGCTGATTGCCTGGCTTAAGACGAATGATGGCAAGGCGACGGCCGGCACAGCGGGTGTCGGTTCGGGCTCGCATTTTTCCGGCGTTTATTTCAGCCAGCTGATCGGGGCTAAATTCCAGTTCGTTCCGTATCGCGGCACCGGCCCGGCGCTGCTCGATCTCGTCTCGGGCCAGATCGATTTCATCGTCGACCAGGCTTCGAACTCCATGGCGCAGGTCAAGGCCGGCAGGATCCGTCCCTATGCAATTACGTCCGACAAGCGCCTCGCCGCCGCCCCGGAAATTCCGACCGTCGACGAAGCCGGTCTGCCCGGATTTCATGTCGAACTGTGGTCAGGAGTTTGGGCGCCGAAAGGAACGCCCAAGGACATCATCGGCAAGCTCAATGCCGCGATCGGAGATGCCTTGGTCGATCCGACCGTGCGCAAGCGGCTGGAGGAAACCGGGCTGGATATTCCGCCGCGTGAGAAACAGACACCGGAAGCGCTTGGCGCGCATCAGCAAGCCGAAGTGAAAAAATGGTGGCCGATGATCAAGGCGGCGCAGATCAAGGCTGAATAGCGCCAGCTATCGGGCAAGACCTGCTTCAAGCTTGGCGTAAAGCGGGTTGTCACGCGAGAAAACATAATCGAGATCAGCGACCGCGACAGCTTCCGCGCCGCTCTCACGCAGAAAACTTGTCAGCCCGTAAACCTGATCCGGCGGGCAATGCAGGATAAGCATGCCGGATGACGTGGGGCCGCCGAACGGCGTCTCGATCGTAAATTTTTGTTTGGCGTTCTCGACCAGCATGTCCGTGCCTGCCGCAAAGCGCGCGCGCACCTCCCGGAATGCTCGCGCGCGCGCCTGCGCCGCTACCCTGTCGAGGATTACGCGGGCGAGATCACGTTCGGTCTTGCCCCAGGCGGCCTTTCGCGCGGCAACCAGGTTTGCCTGCGATCGCAGGATGGTGCCGTCCTCAACGACTTTCAGTCCGTTGGCGGCAAGCGTTGCACCGCTCGTGGTGATGTCGACAATCATTTCTGCCGTACCGGCGGTGGGCGCACCTTCGGTCGCGCCTGAGCTCTCGACGATGCGATAGTCAATGACCCCGTGCGACGAGAAAAAGTCGCGCGTCAGGTTGATGTATTTGGTCGCCACCCGCATCTTGCGTTCGTGGTGGTGGCGGAAAGCGGTGGCGACATCATCGATATCGGCCATCGTGCGCACATCGATCCAGGCCTGCGGCACGGCAACAACGACGTTGGCGAAACCGAAGCCAAGTCCTTCGATGAATACCACGCGCTTGTCCGCGTCGGGGATCATCTCGCGAACGAGATCTTCGCCCGTGACGCCGAGATGGACACCTCCCACAGCAAGTTGGCTCGTTATTTCAGCCGCCGACAAATATGCCACTTCGACTCCGTCGAGACCCGCGATTGCCCCGCGATAGTCACGCGCGCCTCGAGGCTTCATGAGAGTCAGTCCGGCGCGCGCAAAGAACGCCTCGGCATTCTCCTGCAGGCGACCTTTGGCGGGAACGGCGACGATGAGGGGCGCGTTCATGACACGCCTCCATAAAGCGCCAGCCTTTCGATCCAGACGGCAAACCCGACCGCCGCAATGGGGTCGGGCGCGCCGAGCCGCGTGAGCAAGTCATCGTACCGGCCGCCCGCGACCAGCGGATCGCCGGTGCGTTTGGGATCGGTCAATTCGAAGACCAGGCCCGTGTAGTAGTCGAAGCCACGGCCAAACGCGGTGGAGAAGCGCACACGCTTTACATCGACGCCGCGCGCTTCCAGAAATCCGGTGCGGCTTTCGAAATGGTCGAGCGCGGGCGCAAGCGCCGGCGTCATTCTGGAATCGTGCGCGAGCGCGCGAAGATCTGCGGCGGCCTCGTCCGGATTGCCCTGAATAGCCAGAAAGCGCTCGATCAGCCCTCTTACTTCCTGGGGCAACTTGGCGCTGGCCCCGAGCGCCGATTGTTCGAGGAAACGTCCTGCAATTTCGCCGACCGAGCGCCCGCCGACCGCGTTGATGCCGGCAATCGACAACAGGTCCGTGATCAGCGCATGCGCACCGTTTGGATCGGAGCCGGCAAGAGCCGCGAGCACACCCTGATATTCGGGGCGGGCGTTGTTGCCGCCGAGCACGAGGCGATCGAGATCCTGCGCCAGATTGCTCTTGCGGTTGAAATCCTTGATCAGCCGCCGCTTCCACGCAGGCGGCAAATCGAGCCCGGCGATAAGACTTGCAAACAATGCAACATCGCCAATCTGGATATCGGGTGAAGCAAGGCCATAATGCGCGGTTGCTTCCAGGCCAAGCGAAAGCATCTCCGCGTCGGCTGCTGCCTTGTCGGAGCGCCCGAAGGACTCTATGCCCACTTGCAAAAATTCCGCCGGAGCGTCGGCGCGGTAGCGGAAAACCGGACCGAGATAACAATAGCCGGCTGCGTTTCCTGCTGAGCTGGAAGCGAGGTAATCGCGCGACACCGGAATCGTGAGATCAGGGCGCAAGCAGAACTCGCCACCATCCGGCGCGGTAGTCAGGTACATGCGGCGCCGGATGTCCTCCCCGGAGAGATCCAGAAAGGGTTCCGCCGGCTGCAGCATAGGGGGCGCAACACGGACGTAGCCGGCGCGCTCATAAGAGGCGACCAGCGTCTCCGCTCGCGCGTCGGGCTCTTTCCTCTGCGTTGCTACGCTTGCGTCCATTGTCGTCTCAAAAATAACGTCACATCCGCCGTTCGCGGGCCGGCCTTTAGCATGTCGGTCTTAAGGATTCGACGATGTTTGCGAGCGGGCCTTAACGGGGCACGCCGTCAAATATTTGTCGTCGTTAACAAATTTTACGCCCCGATGGTTGTCCTTCGTTCGGAGCGGGTTCGGGAACCACCCCTAAATTCCGTACGGGTAAGGGAATTTCAACAGAACCGGGCTTCACTGGGTCGTGGAGGGCCCATTGAAACGTGCAATCCCCCGCGCCGTTGTGGAGGCGTTTTACCATGCCTTGTCCATCCGCGACATGGATGCGCTTGCGCGCTTTCTTGACGACGACGTGGTGTGGACCATCAGCGGGCCCGTCGACATCCTTCCCTTCTGCGGCCAGCGCATCGGCAAGGACCTGGTGATGAAGCTGCTCGGGCGGGACAGCCCGACTTTGTTGTCCGGGCGCCGCTTCGTAGCAAAGACCATGCTGGTGGATGGGGATCGCGCCGCGGTGCTCGGCAGACTGACCGCAACCAAACGCGCGAGCGGCCAGGCGATCAGCTATCGTATCGCGCACTTTATCCGGTTCTGCGATGAAAAGGTCGTCGACTACGTATCGATCATCGATAGTTACGACGCGGTCGAGCAGATGCTCGGTTACAGCCTGGATGCCTATGACGGCTACCGGGTCGAAGGAAATATTGTCACCGTATAATCAAGCGCATTGAGCCAGAGGCAAGGGACTCGCCGCCGGCTAGGCTAGCTTATGCCTGGCGAGCAGTTTGCGCACAGCGTCGACGAGCTCCGATTCCGGGACCGCGAATTGCGCTTCCGCCTGTTTCTTCAGGTATTCCTCGCGGTCCTTCGTATCGGCCAGCCTGGCGCCAAGGATGAGGTCCTTGATCTGAACCTCGCCGCGCGCCTTTTCGTCGCCCCCCTGGATGACCGCGCACGGCGCGCGGCGTTTGTCGGCGTATTTGAGTTGAGTGCCCAGATTGTTCTTGGGATTGCCGAGATAGAGCTCGGCGCGAATGTTCACGTCACGCAAGGCGGATACCATGCGCTGATAATCGGCAATCCGGTCCCGGTCGAATACGGTCACCACAACAGGGCCGGGTGCAGGCTTTTCGCCGATCTTGCCGAGATGGGCGAGCGCGGCCTGCAGGCGCGAGACTCCGATTGAGAATCCGGTCGCGGGCACCGGCTCGCCGCGAAAGCGTGACACGAGGCCATCGTAGCGGCCACCGCCGCCGACCGAACCGAAGCGTACCGGCCGACCCTTCTCATCCTTGATCTCGAAGGTAAGCTCAACTTCGTAGACAGGGCCGGTGTAATACTCGAGGCCGCGCACGACGGTCTTATCAATGCGAACGCGGTCATCGTATCCGGCCGCTCGTACAAGCGCCGCAATTTCCGAAAGCTCTTGTTCACCCGAGCTCGTTGGCGCCGCTGTCCTTGGTGCGCCTCCCGTGATTGCTGCCACGATGCCTGCAATTTGTGAGTCCGTCAGCTCGGCTCCCTTTGTGAAGTCGCCGCTTTCATCCTTGCGACCTTTGCCCAGAAGCATTCTCACGCCTTCGATGCCGAGCCGATCCAGCTTATCGACAGCCCGCATTGTGGTGAGGCGTTTCTCCGCGGGAATTTCCAGGGCATCCATCGCCCCGTCCAAGATTTTGCGGTTGTTGAGCTTGACGAGGTAGCTGCCGCGCGGAATCCCCAGCGCTTCCATCGTATCGGCCGCGAGCATGCACATCTCTGCGTCGGCCGCCATGGACGCGGCGCCGACGGTGTCTGCATCGAACTGCATGAACTGGCGATATCGCCCGGGCCCGGGTTTCTCGTTGCGGAATACCCAGCCATAACGATAGCTGCGGTACGGCATCGCGAGGTTCTGGAAATTTTCTGCCACGTAACGCGCGAGTGGTGCCGTGAGATCATACCGCAACGACAGCCACTGTTCGTCGTCGTCCTGGAACGAGAAAACACCCTCGTTGGGCCGATCCTGGTCAGGCAGGAACTTGCCCAGCGCATCGGTGTATTCGATGGCGGGCGTTTCCACCGGTTCAAAGCCGTAGCGCTCGAATACCAGGCGGATCGCTTCCACCATGTTGCGCGTAGCCTCGATTTCCGCGGGTCCGCGATCGGCGAGCCCGCGCGGAAGGCGCGCCTTGAGCTTGTCCGGCTTGTTCGGTTTATCGGCCATTGGCCGTTACATATCAGACGGTGACGCTACGGCAACGTTGTAAAAGTGCGAGACCGGGCTTGCCATCTACCTCGTAATGGGTAAGGGCTAGAAGGCATGGATGCCTGGCGTCCGAAGCCGGGCAAGTCGACCGCAGACGGTGCAGGTCATGACCCAAGCACAAGCAAAACTCGCAATTCCCAACGACCTCGAGCCTTATTGGATGCCGTTCACCGCCAACCGCGGTTTCAAGAGGCGGCCGCGGCTGATCGTTGGCGCAAAGGACATGCATTACATCGCCAGCGACGGGCGCAAGGTGATCGACGGTTCCGCGGGCCTATGGTGCACCAATGCAGGGCATAATCGCGAGCCGATCGTGACGGCAATCCAGCGCGAAGCCGCGACCCTCGACTACGCGCCGGCATTTCAGTTCAGCCATCCCAAGGCATTCGAGCTTGCGAGCCGCATTGCGGCGCTGGCGCCAGGCGATCTCGATCACGTGTTTTTCTGCAATTCAGGTTCGGAAGCGGTGGATACGGCGCTCAAGATCGCGCTTGCCTATCACAATGTCCGTGGCAATGCCTCGCGGGTGCGCTTGATCGGCCGCGAGCGCGGCTATCACGGCGTCGGTTTCGGCGGCATTGCCGTTGGTGGCATCGTCAACAACCGCAAGCAGTTTGGCGCGCTGTTTGCCGGCGTCGATCATCTGCAAACGACCTATAATCGCGAGAAGCAGGCCTTCAGCATCGGCGAGCCGGAATGGGGCGCCCATCTCGCCGATGATCTCGATCGCCTGGTGGCTTTGCACGATGCTTCGACGATTGCGGCAGTTATCGTTGAGCCGGTTGCTGCCTCGACGGGTGTTCTGCCTCCGCCCAAAGGCTATCTCGAGCGGTTGCGCGCGATTTGCGACAAGCACGGCATTTTGTTGATCTTTGACGAAGTCATCACCGGGTACGGACGGCTTGGCCATGCGTTTGCAGCCGAATGCTACGGCGTTATTCCCGACATGATCACCTTCGCCAAGGGAATCACCTCAGGTTCCGTGCCGATGGGCGGGGTGATCGTGCGTAAAGGAATCTACGACGCTTTCATGAAAGGGCCCGAGCACGTCATTGAGCTTTTTCACGGTTACACATATTCGGCGCATCCCTTGGCCTGTGCCGCCGGCCTGGCAACGCTCGATCTCTACCGCGAGGAGCGTCTGTTCGAGCGCGCGCGAAAGCTGCAGGAGGCCTGGGCCCGCGCAGCGATGGGCCTCAAGGGCTTGCCCAACGTGCTCGACATCCGGCCTGTGGGGCTAATGGTGGGCATCGATCTCGCCAGCAGACCAGATGCCGTCGGAAAGCGCGGCATGGATGCGCTTGAATTGGGTTTCTTCGAACATGATTTTGCCTTCCGCGCCGTCGGCGACACGCTGGCGCTCAGTCCGCCGCTGATCGTGAGCGAAAACCAGATTGGCGAGATATTCGATAAGCTCGCCCGCCTCATCAAGGCGGTCGCTTGACCGGTTCGGCCGTGGAATCCGGCTTCGGGTAAAGGATCGCCCATCCGATACGAACGGTTGGGTCGCCGATGATATCGCCGCGCAGGTAGCGCAGCTCGATTGGCGGCTGGATGACCGCGCCATCGGCGATGGGTTTGAATCCTGCCGGCATGGTGTGCAGGTCATGCTCCCAGAACACGACGACAGCGCCTTTCGCTTTTAAATCTTCAAGGTCGATCCACGGCGCGCGTTCGGGCTTGCCATCGATGAGAACGCGGGGTCGGTTCGGGGAATAGTGCGCAACATTGCCGCCATCCCACATGCGCCCGATCACATAGGGGATTGGCTCTCCTGTTGCCGCGCGATAGCGCCGCGATATCTCTCGGCCGAGATCTTTTCCGGGAAAAAACACGGCCCGATAACGATGATCGTAATACGGCAGCGCCGCGTAGCTCACGAAAAACCCGAGCGCGAAACATGCGAACACCACCGCCCACGTGGCGATAACGTGGAACAGTCGTCTGTCGTCGAGGGACGATCGCGCAACCAGCACCAGCCAGAGCCCGAGAAACAGCCAAAGCGGATAGCCCCACATTGGCACTGTGCCGCGGCCGCTTATGGCGGAGAGTGCAAGGATGCTCGCTGCAGGGCCCAAGGCGAGCAGCGTGATGATGCGCAGGTCAAAAGCATCGGCGCCCGCTTTGACAGGCGTGGCTTTGCGCTGGCGCGGATAAAAAAGCGGTAGGGCGATCAGCAGCGACGGTAGGAGGGCTGGAAACTGATAAAGCGCAGATTCAAGCGGATGCCAGAGATGATCGATCATTCCGCGCGGAGGGAGGGCCCGGTGTTCGGCATAGGCAAAGGACAGAAAGTCGTTCTGCACGAGCCAAACGATGTGAGGCGCCGTTGTGATCAGCGCTGCTACAGCCGCCACGTAAGGACCCGGGGTTGCAAGCGTCTTGCGAGCCTCGCGATCGAAAAACACGAACAATGCGAGGGGAGCAACCAACACGACCACGAAATATTTCGCCCAAAGAGCCACTCCAATCGCGACGCCGAGCAGCAGCCAATGGCCGAACCATCCGCCTCGCAGCGCGCGATGAAAGGCAAATCCAGCCAAAGCCCATAACGGCAACTGAATGACGTCATGATTGAACTTGGCGGACGTATAATTGAGATAGTGCAGCCCATCGACGATGAGCACTGCCACCAGGGCGCCGCGCTGGCCGGCAAGCGGTGTCGCGGTCAGCCAGACCAGCCATAATGCGGCCACCACGGTCAGCTGTGCCAGAAGGTAGTAAGCAAAATCGTGACCAACCGTGCGGTAGACAATTTCTACCAACCACCAAGGCAAGGGCGGCAGTTTGTCATGACCGAGCTGCCATTCGCGGCCGTAGGTCAGCGCCTCAATCAGGTCGAGTGGCAAATTGGGGTAAAGCAGCGTGGGGAGGACGGTCCACACCAAGGCGTGGAGCACCAGGATGGCGGCCAAAGCCTGCGCCGGGGATGCGGAGATCCGGGTCAACACGGCAAAAACATGGGGCGCCGGCGACATCGGCTTTGCGGTCCACATAAATATAAGTTCCTGCGAATAACGAGTGGTTTCACGCTACCATAGCAGTACTTCAGGTTGCGCGAAGCCACAGCCTTGTGGACATTGGTATCCAGCCAGGCGAATCAGCCGCCAACAGCGGCATTGCGCAGGCCACTTCGGTCGGCCCAGGATAAAATCGTATGCGTCGGATTAGTGCCATCTTCATTGCGGCCTGCGTCGTTCTTATCGCCGCCTCGATTGGAACGGTGCTCTATCTTGGCTTCAATGTTGATGCGAGCACCTCGGCAATTGTGGCGCTGGCCGCCCTGACAGGCATGGCGCTTTTCAACTCGGTCAGCAACCGTCTGCGCGACCGAACCGATCTTGGCGACCAGATCGCTGATTTGTCGCGGGGCACGGCGGATCTCGCTCGCCAGGTGGCGGAGATTGCCCGTCGTCTCAACGCGGTGGAAGTCAAATTGGCATCTCCGACGCAGCGTGCGCGAGCGGCCAACGACCCTCTAGCTGTCGAAATCGGCGAACTTGGCGGATTGGTGAGACAGGTCGCCGAAACCGTCGCCTCGCACGCGGCCGCGTTGCAAAAGCAGGGTGCACCGTCGAGTCGGCCCGCTCCTGCAGGTCAGACCAACGTGCGGCCGGTCGAAAGTGCGCTCACCGGCAGCGAGAGCGATGTGACTGCGGGGACCGCGCGATCCCGCGGTCTTTCGCGCGAGAGCATCGCGGACCTGATCTCCAAAGCCGTCGACGCGGACCGCGTTGACCTCTACCTGCAGCCCATTGTGACACTCCCGCAGCGCAAGGTGCGTTATTACGAGGCGCTGTCGCGCTTGCGTACGGAAGACGGCGAGGTCGTTCCGGCCATCGACTTCATTGATATCGCCGAAAGCATCGGCCTGATGCCGAAGCTCGACAATTTGGCGGTATTTCGCAGCGTGCAGGTCACTCGCCGCCTGCTTTTGAAAAGCCGCGACGTCGGCGTTTTCTGCAATCTCAGTGCCGCCACGCTGACGGATGGGCTGATGTTTCGGCAATTCCTCGATTTCATGGACGCAAACCGCGCCCTCGCGGCTTCATTGATGTTCGAATTCACGCAAGCGGCACATCGCAGCTTCGGACCGATCGAACATGAGAGCCTTGCAGCACTGGCTGAGCGCGGCTTCCGTTTTTCGATGGATCATGTCACCGACCTGCACATGGAACCAAGTGAGTTGGCAAACGGCTCGTTTCGTTTCCTGAAAGTGCCGGCAAGATTACTGCTTAACAAGGCTGCCGCCACGCACACCGATATCGACCCCGAGGATCTTGCCGATCTGCTAGCGCGCTCCGGCATCGATCTTATTGCCGAACGGATCGAAACAGAGACGACAGTCGTCGACCTTCTCGATTATGACGTTCGTTTCGGACAAGGCTTCCTGTTCTCTCCACCCAGACCGGTCCGGGCGGAAGCGCTGCAGGGCGGGGGCGAGACCGGAAAGTCGGATGTGAGCGAGAGTCCCGGCGCTCTGCTGGCCGCCAGCTGATCAGTTCGGTCCGCCCTTGAGCGCCACCTTGCCACTGCTCCCACACTTCTCGGCGCTTGCGCGCGAGTATGATGTGGTGCTTTCGGACGTCTGGGGCGTCATTCACAATGGCATTGCCGCACATCTGCACGCCTGCGACGCGCTCATGCGCATGCGGGCGCAAGGCGGTGTTGTGATATTGGTGACCAACGCACCGCGCCCGAACGAGGTGGTAGCGCGCCAGCTCGAGCGCTTGCATGTTCCACGACGGACGTATGACGCCATTGTTTCATCGGGCGACGTCACCCGCAGCGTGATCCAGCAGCGGCGCGGTCAATCGCTCTACCATCTTGGTCCTGAGCGCGACCGCTCGATATTCACCGGCCTCGACGTACGCTTCGCGCCTTTGGAAACAGCCGACTACGTCGTCTGTTCGGGTCTCGAGGATGACGAAACTGAAACCCCCGACGATTACCGCGCCCGGCTGGAATTCATGCTGTCCCGCAATCTGTTCATGGTGTGCGGCAATCCCGACATGGTCGTAGAACGGGGGTCAACGCTGGTCTATTGCGCTGGGGCCATCGCTGATCTGTACGCGCGGATGGGTGGCGAAGTCCTCTATGCCGGAAAACCTTATCCGCCGATCTACCACATGGCGTTGGCGAAGGCGGAAAGCGCAGCGGGCCGCAAGATCGCGCCCAGCCGGGTGCTGGCGATTGGCGATTCGGTCCGCACGGATCTCAAGGGCGCACGCACCGTGGGTATCGATTTCCTTTTCGTGACTTCAGGCATCCACGCCGAGGAGCTGGGCAGTCGCGAGGAGCCAGACGGCGCCGCTCTGCTGGCGACATTCGCCGCAGCCGGCGGCATGCCAAAGGCAGTCATGCGTGAATTGACGTGGTAGCGCTCAGGCCGCGGGCGCGGGAATTTGTTCTTGCCCGAATACAGCGTCGATCTTGGTCTTGAGCGTCTGCGCGTTGAAGGGCTTCACGATATAATTCGATACGCCTGCTTTTTTGGCCGCGATCACGTTCCCGGTTTTCGATTCCGCGGTGACCATGATGAAGGGAATTTCCGCCAGCGCAGGGTCGGCGCGCATCTCCTGCAACAGGGCAAAGCCTGTCATCGGCTCCATGTTCCAGTCGGAAATGACAAGGCCGTAGTCACGCCGGCGCAATTTGGCAAGGGCGGTCGATCCGTCGTTGGCGTCGTCAACTTGCTCGAAACCGAGCTGCTTGAGGAGATTATGCATGATGCGAATCATCGTGTTGTAGTCATCCACGACGAGTACAGGCTTGGTCAGATCGACGGCCATCGCGCATGCGCCCGCAACGGGCTCTCCCCCGAAGGTGCCGATAGATAACAACGGGCCTTGAATAACCCGTTAATTTGGAGGTTTGTTAACGGCGCGCTAACAGTAACGCCGCCGAAAGGTCGGCCCAATGAAAACATGTGCAGATTTCTGACTACGCTCTGCTTCAATCGATCGGAAAAGCGATGAACAAGCCCGGTGTGCCGACAAGACAGTTCCATGTTGTGCGCGGCGGTGCGAAG